>SDNV01000062.1 GCA_004524515.1 Promethearchaeota archaeon | reverse complement strand
ATTAATAATATTGTTACCAAACTAACTAAAAAAGAGATAAAACTTTTAAATTTGGATTATGAGAGATTTATAATAACTAGCAGTGATGATTGAAATTGATTTGTCCGGCATGTAATATTAAGATGGAACCTCTAGTCACTGGAATCTATCAGTGTCCCCAATGCAAAAAAATAATGAAACAAGAAGCTGAAAAGGTAGAAATAGACAAACAGAAAAAATTTGAGGAGGATGGATTTCATGAGGGAGAATATTTTCATAAAAGTGTAAGTTTGAATAAACAATATGAGATATGTGAAAAAGGAATCATAATTCAAAAGACAGAAAATAGGATGTTCGCGGTACTAATCTGCCATAGCCCTCTCTTAAAAAGTGAAAAATATATTAGATTATCTTGGTTCAAAAAATCTTTTTATCAACATGCAGGTATGATTAAAATTTATGATAAAGAAGTATTAAAGAATATAATAATTGTATTAGAAAAAATTGATAAAGATTTTGATGACTTATGGACATTTCATGGAAAATTTAGAAAAACCCGTAAAAAGACTAAAGAACAGCAGGAAAAAGAGACAAAATTAGATATTATAAAATATCGAATAATCGAGAATAAAACATGCCCAAAATGTCAAAAAAAAATGGATAAAATGAAATCTCATTATGAGTGCCAACATTGTGGGGAAATTGTAATTTTAGAGGGGTATAATCAGCCAATTTTTAATATTGCTCCCTCTGATTTAGATTTAACATTCCAAGGAGATTTTCCTATAAATTATTATATGCCCGTAGCCGGAATAACCGTTAAATGGTTAATGGGAGAATGGAAAGCATTAGTTGTCATTTATTCAAAAGATAATCCTAATAAGAAATGGTTAAGGTTTTATTGGTGGACTAGAGATTTACAGAATATCCTAAAATATGGGCAACGCGAAATGGGAGAAGGCACACAAATGGGATGGAAAACCCAAAAAGGAGTGTCTTCGCCTAATATCTATGATAAAAAGTTATTAAAACCTTTAATTGATGCTCTAAAAAAATCCGCAAAAGAATTAAATTGGGATTTTGATAATAAATAAAGAGGATTCGAACTTAAATAATGGCAGAAAATCAAGACCGCACCTGGAAAGAACTTTTACAAGACTTTATAAAGGGTGTTGAAAAAGCGATTGAAGAATTAGAGAAACGAGATGTTGATAATATACCTGGAGCCAAACAAGCTCTATTACAAAGATTAAATAATATGAAAATTCATTTTCCTAATAATGATGGAGAAATTTTCATAAAATCAATCAATGATAAAATTCAAGACGCATTCTTTCCAGATACTCAAGATTTAACACAAGCTTTTGAAAAAATTTTAAAATCACGAACTCACGAACAGGATTTTATCATCAATGAATTATTAAATGGATTTGTTACTTCTAAAGCAAAAGCTATTGCTTTGGAAACGCAAGGACCAATAATTGACAGAATGGTTGAAGCATTTAGTAGAAGGAATGATTTTCATATAGTGGATCATCAATTTTACGCGATGTTTGGGGATCCAAATAAACCCCGTAGCTATATTAAAAAACAACTTGAAGAACTTGTAAATATTTTCGGATTAGTATCCAAAGAACTAGTAATAGAAAAAGATAAAAGAAGGAGCGAAAGAAAAGTCTATACCTTTTATACGTTTCCAGATGATATTTTAAAAATCTTAGAACAGAAATATATCATAATTGATAATGAGCTTGGTTATGCATATGTTTCTGACGATTTTGATAGAAATGTGTTTATTTGTATGTTTTTGGCTAATATTTCAATTAACCGTGATAATTTAGAAAAAATTGGAGGATCTTATACAGTCAACGGAATCTCAGCGATATTTGCGTTAATATTGATTTTAAGTTTTATGCCAAAGCTTTCGGTTGACGAAACCAATCCATTATTGAAAGATCCTTCCTTTAACGAACAGAATATGAGCGTAATTCCTAAATCTTGGATGATGAAGCAAGTCTTAGATCCATTGTTTGAACCCCTTATCAAAATTATAGGTTATAGACTTGGAGGGGGATTGTGGCTTTCTCAAATAATTGATAGCGAAATCAATAAAAAAATCCATAATCAGATTAGATTTCTTTTGAAGGATGTAAACAAATGGATTCTTGGACAACTTTGCAGAGTGGAGATTCCAATTTTTGTTGAGATAGCTAATATATTTACTGAAATTATCGTAGGTGCTGATACAGAACAAAAATAAGTATGAAAGGTGCCCATAATGAGTAGTAGAAGGGAAAAATGGACTGATTTATTGCCCCGGTATATGACATTTATTAGCCATATGAGACCCATCCTCAGAGAAACGAGAAGAATTATCATGGATTTAGACGCTGATTTATTATTAGACACAGAAGTACTGGATAAAATTCGACAAGAAGAAGAAAAAAGAAATATCCGCAAAGTTAGAGCATTGTCAGAATTTTCCGCGATGTATAGATCAAATATATATGAAATAATTAAAGATTTTATTATAAAATATCGAGATCAAATCGCAATCATAGATATTAAAGACTATATTGTGGATTTCCTTCACGAGTCAATCGAAGCCTTGAATGTTTTACAAAATATTACAAATCCAGATGAGAGAAATTTAGAGAATACCTATTTATATCGTTTAGTTAAATTTATTGAGGAGATTGTTTTTTCAAAAGGTAGTAATATAAAAAATATCTATGCTAAACTATTAGAACATGCTCCGAATTTTTACGAATGTCAACGTCACATATTAATGCCTCATACTTATTATAGAGAAGAACTAGAAAATCCTGATTTTTTTATGATCCCTGGAATATCTCCAAAAACTTATCAAATAGTCAACAATATTACCTCGCTTTTCAACTTAGATCCAAATTTTGGACTTTATCCTGAAAAAGAGAATTATGAAATTCCTATGCTTTTAAAAAATGATGTTTTTTTACCTTACATTGATTCTATAGCAAATGCCGAAGAACAGGCTATTGAGAGTATCGCGGAACGTCTTGGTCTTCGCATCCTGGATGGAATATTTTTAGCTCCAAAACAAGAAACGATTGAGATCTTTTTGGAACATAATTTTCTAAGAGAAAATAAACAATCAGATGGTTCTATAAGAATGATACCCCAATTTAGTAATGAGACTTTCATTTTATTTTATTTAGCTTTTGCTTCATTAAGGAGGGGTTTTTTATCCAAGGAATTAATAAATTGGATCTCTATGAATTTTGCATTTCTAATTTATATGGGAATATTAAAATGGAAATTAAGTGATGAAAATATTCTTTATGCAATTTTTAAAGATTTACAAACAAATGAAAAAGTCTTACCTTATTTGATGAAACTAATTTGTTTTCCTAACTATCTTGGTTTAGATAAGATGAAAATTCGAGATTCAGTTCAATATAGAAAAGAAATCTTTAATTTTATTGGTAGCCAAATCGATAATTTAAAAGATTTTATAGATGAAATTGCACTTTATTGCGAAACAATTGATAAAGAAAAAAAGAATAGATAATTATATAAAATAAAAGGAGATGATAAAAAATTAGTAATTCGAAGGATGAAATCGAATCTAAAATAACATATACTGATGATATTATAAAAGATCGTCTCAGTAAGTATGGTGCGGTATATTTACCTCCAGATATCAAAGAATCTGTTGAGGATATTATTGGAAACGAGATTAAAAAAGAAATTTTAGATGATTTTTTTAAAGCACTAATGAAATATGATATTTTTACCGAACAATTAAAAGATACAAAATTGACTCCTAATTTAACGGTTTTATTATATGGTCCTCCAGGTACAGGAAAAACTTCTCTAACTAGGGGATTTGCCAAAAAATATAATATCCCAATTTGTGTGGTAGAATCTGATCGACTCGTATCACCATTATTGGGGGATACTATAAAAAATATTCGAGGAGTTGTTGAATTAGCAGCAGACATCGCAAAAGATAGAGGTGCCTTTATCTTATTTTTTGATGAAATTGACGCTATTGGTTCTGAGAGATCTAATATTCACGAAGTGGGCGAAATAAAGAGAGCTGTCATATCATTCTTACAAGTTATTGACAAAGTGAATTATGAGGGATTACCATTGGCTATTTTTGGTGCAACTAACCATCAACATCAATTAGATTCTGCAATATGGCGCCGTTTTACCTTCCATTTACATTTTAATTTTCCGGATTTTCATTTAAGAAAAAAAATTATTGAATCTTTTATCGGTAAAATTAAAAATGCAAAAATTGGGGTAGATGCGTTAATATTAAAAAATTTAAATAATGAATATGAATCAGTTCTAAAAATTTCAAACGAATTAGAAAAGAAATTAGGCTACAAAATATCAGAATTTGATAATAATATATTATGGAATGAAATAGATAAAAAATATAAAGTAAAAGGTTTATTAAGACTAACCTATGGTTATTCTGGTTCAGATATTGAAAGAGGAACCAGAGTAGCATTATTCAAGGCTATAAGTACTGAACTTTTAACTTATGACATTTTTTACGATTCATTAAAACTGGTAGGGGGAACTGCTATTCATGTGGAGAGACAAGAACTCCTAAGCAATGTAGATTCAATTGAACGGAAAAAACTTGGCTATACCATTCAAAACAATAAATCTTTAGGACCTCCTGAAATATAATATGTTTTTTTTTACACTTATAAAAAAAAATACAATTTGAAAGAAATGAGTAAGCAAGAAATATTTGATTTGGAAAAAATTAAAGAAATAATCAATCCAATAGAAGAAATACAGGGAAATTTATTTGAATTCGAAGATAACTTCAATAATTTTATTAAATACAAGGAAGAAAAATTCAAAAAAGTAGAAAATCAAGTTCTAATAGAACAAATCCCTCCTATCACTCAAATTTTAGAAGAAATAAATGAAAACTTAACCAAGATTTCAAATGAAAACATAAATAAGTTTCTAATTTTTCAAGATAATCTGATGAAAAAATACAAAGATTCATTTAAAAACAGTTTAATGAAATTAAAATTAAGCCAGGACAAAACTAAGAAAATTGGTATATTTTTAATAGAGAACAAGAAGATCTGTAAAGTTATAGGCAAATCTTCAATTATGAGTGCAATTGAAGTAAATCAATGGCTGGATATATTAGAAGCATTAAAAATGAATTCACTTTTTCAATTAACAATAAAAAAATGTGAAAATTTTTACAGATTGCTTATAGAAAAAAGGCTTAAAAATGAGTTAGATAAAATACCTGGGGACACTGATCAGATTTTAATAAATGATTTCAAAAATAATTATCTGAAAAATCCTAATATAACATTTAAAGAATTCCTACAAAATATTGAAAAAAAATTATCTGAGAAAGAATTGGAAGCAAGAAAAATAATCATTGATCAAACAAAGGAAAGACAAAAAATCGAGGAATTAAAAAAGAAACAAGAAGTTCAACGGCAAGCCTATGAAGATTATTTAAGATTATCTGATAAAGAATTTGAAAAAATGAGCCGAAAACGAAGAAGAGAAAAATTATCTGAGATTGAAACAAACCAAACAAAAACAGATAAAGTACAAATCAGCGAGGAAGTATCGGAAAAAATTGAAAAATTTAAGTCTAAATTTGAAAATAGTTTTGAAGAAAAATACCTAGTTCGAGAAGATAATGAAAAAGATCCTTTGGATCTAATACGTAAACGAAAAGAAGAGAAAGAAAAAGAATACCATCACCATATTAAAAAATTTAGGAACCTAAAGGAATAAGATGTGATTTTCAATAAATTCAAAAGTTTTTAATCTATCAATTGGAGAGCATAAAATCTCAATAAAAGACAGATTTACATTGATTCTAGGAAGATTTAAAAAAGAAAGCTTAGATCAAATTCAAAATATGGGATTCTTTGATATAATTAATGATTATGAGATGATTCCTATTGAAAAATTTCTCAATTTATTAGAACATCAATCTCAAAACTATACAGGCCTCAGGAAATCAATGAATTTGCTTTATATCATTAAAGAGTCTCAAAAAATTATCGATTTAAACTCCAACCTTATTCAACGCGTAAATCTTGCTATTCAATCCTTAGTGTCTGTTCTTACTTATAACGAATTAATTAATAAAAGACAGATTTTAATAACGGAACAAAAATTTCATGAAATAAAAAAAACTTCGAGTGATCTGGCAGCCAAAACTGATTTGTTAAACAAATTAAATGAATCTATAAGAAATGCTAAGAAAAAATTAAATTATACTAAAGAAGATTATCTTTACATAAAAAATCAGAGAGATCAAATTATAAGTATAATAAATACCCATAAAAAACAAATTGAGGATTTGAATAGGAAGAAAAAGGATTGTTTTAATCAAATTAATAAAATTACACGAGATCTGAGTACCTCCCAAAATAATAAAAAAACCGATTTTAATTTAGATATTGACCTAAATAAAACCCCTTCTAAAGCGGAATTAATTAAAAAGTTACAAACTCAAGCAAAAGAGATTCAATATGAAATCAATCAGCTCAATACAAAAATAGAGGAGGCAAACTTCGAGTTAGAACAGATCACACCTAAATATGAGACCTTAGATAAGGATTATAATTCATTGCTAAGCACGATTAAAAATGATGAAGAACGAGCAAAAACTATTAACAATGAATTAAATAAAATAGTATTTGACAAGGAAGAATTAAAAGAATATGATATTTCTGAAATCAACTCCTTAAGATCAAAGCAGGAAATTGAAAAGGAAATCAATGAAATTAATACCCAAATACATGACATTAAAAACAATAATGCGTATTTAGATGGTGAAAATCCCGAGAATCTCTCAGAAATCTTGAAAGAACTTAATGACATCAATCACTCTCTTAACAACAATTCAAAAAAGATCCTGATTACTTATACAAATGATGAAATAATTGATTGTATAGAAAGCTTTAGGAAATTGGAGGCTTTATATAACCAAATTGAAGATTTCATAAATATTTTTTTAATAGAGATTAATTTAGAAACAAATTTTCAAATATTTACTGATAAAAATTATCAAAATTTTTTTATTCATTTAACTTTCCTACGCCCTAAAAAGGAGTACCTTAAATTTGAGGATTTAACCACACCAGAAAAAATTTTTTTTGTAATCAGTTTTTATATATCAATTCAAATAATTTTAGATACACAATATATTATTTTTTCTAACTTATTCCTTCCAAATGAGTATAATAAAAGAGGATCGATATTTCGAACAATCAATAAAATTTTACCCATTTTTGATAAAGAATCTACTCTAAAAGATTTCAATCTTATTTTTCTTATATCAAATCTAGAAATGAAAAAAAAAATAGAGAATATAAAAATTATAAAAATAGAAGAAAATTGAGTGGAAAATGACACAAAGTTCAAAATATGAAGATATAGTGAAGAATATTTCAAGGCTTATCTTAACCAATCAGAAGAAGATGACGAGGGAGAAAGACCTTAGAAATCTGTGTGAAAATTTTAATTTTGACCAAGTTATTAATGATGTCTATCTGAATCTGCAAAATATTGGATTTGATTTAATAAAAACGAAATTTCTAGAACAGAATTACTATCTTCTAACAATTGGAGGAAAAGATGATGATATTACTCCAAGTCAATATGGAACACTTGCTTTAATTTTAGCGCTTACCAATGAAATTGATGAAAATATAAAGATTAGTGATTTAAAAGAAATTTTTTCAAATGTGTGGGATACTGACATAAAATTTCTTATTGAAAATGACTATCTAAGACAAATTACAATTGAGGGCGCTGACATCGTTAAAATTACACCTCTGGGTAAGGCAACTATGAAAAATATTATTCATGATTTACAATTAAAAAATTTACTTGATATCTTTAAATAAACCTATTCAGAGCTATAAAATAAAAAAAAGAAAAGGAATTTATTCTCCCTCAAGGTCCATTTTAAATTGTTCGAATATTTTTTTCACTCTATCCGCTGAGGGTCCCGAACCTCTTACTCCATTCTCATCAACAATAATTTTTCCATTGAGAATTGAAATAACATTTTGCTCCTCTTTAAAATCAACATGACCAGGAGAGAAAATTTTAGCTATTCTTTCAGCAAGCGCTTCCATTGGAAACGGTTCTTCCTCTAAACTTATATAATTATAATAAGAATTTTTAACAAGTATTTTGGGAAAGGATTTATTCTTCTCGTTTTTTACATTAACTAAAATTAAATTTGAATCTTCGGAGATACCCTTCAGTTGACCAACAAAAAATTTATCCTTATCCAAATATACCTTCACGATCTTGTCTATTAATAGACCAATCTCGGTATTATACTGTCTATGTTGGGACATATTATTTCAGTACTAATTTATATCCATTTAAATTATATTAATATTTATTTTCCTTTCTTAAAATTTTTAGCTTATTTAATTAATATTTCACGGTTTTTTATAATCGATAAAATTTTAATCTCCGCTTTAATAAAATCTCTATCAAATTTAAAAAGAAGATTTGCTTTTACCTTATAACATTAAATTTAGCCTTACTGATTTAACCCTTTTTACTATCTTCCAGCATTTTTTTAATATTTCTGTAATAATATTCGTCGGGGGTTAATAATCCTAATTCTTTAAAATAGTTAAATGCTTCATCAAGATAAGGGAGCGCCTTTAAGTATTGATTTAACTTATAATAAATCTTTCCTATTTCAAAAAGGCTAATTGCTGTTTTTGACACTATTCTCTCCGCTTTATATATTTGAAGAGCCTCCTCAAATTTTTTCAATCCATCAGAAAAACTCCTTTGTTTACATAAAATACTACCTATCTCAGATAAGTCATCTGCAATTCCTTCCAAGGGTCCAAACTCAGAATGTAATTGAAGTAATAACGTGAATGATGATAAAGCTTTGGCATAACTCTTTTGTCTTTTATATAAATCACCTATTGTATAAAGAAGTAAGAATTTTCCCTCGTCTGGCTTAGCACTACCATCTTCGATTTTATCGTATAATTCAAGCGCTTCTAAATATATATTAATGGCTCCCGAATACTTACCCTGTATAGTATAGATACGTCCAATTTTTTCAAGAACTTCTCTTTCTCTCTCTAATAATCCTAATCTTTTAAATATTGAACGTAAATTATTGTAAATACTTAAAGATTCGGAAAGATTATTTAACGCAAAATAAATATTACCAACTTTATTTAATACCGCAATATTATTCGGATCTATTTTTAATACTTCTTTAAACATTTCAAGAGCAGCCTCATATTGCCCATTATTATAATAAATCCTACCTTTTTTGATCCAATTATCAATTTTCCCTTTCATTTCTCGCCCCTTATCCTCCCTCAATTTCATGCTGAATTAGGCTTTTAATTTTTGATTTTTGATTTTTAAATTTAAGCTTACACTAAATAACCACCCAAATCGGGAAATATTTTTCTTAACAACGTCATATCTCGGTCTAAAGTTAAATTATTTTTCGTTTTAAAATTTGAATTAAAGTATTAAACTCTCTCGTTGATATTTCGGACATTTTTCGTAGGCCATCTTCTTTACTTGGCAAATTAAGAGATTTTAAACCAATATAAATCGATATTATCAGGAGTTTATCAAGATTTCGGTATCTGCATCCCGGATAGAGTGCATTCCAATATTTCATACAAGTATTTACTATAAGGTTTTTTAATGATAATGGTAAGTTAAATAAACCTAAAATTCTGTAGATCTCAATGTCGATTCTTTCAATAATTACTTTTCTTTTGACCTTTGTATAGTTTTTTATACTTTCTACATTCGATTGATAACAATTTTTATAATAATCTTTTTCTGTGGCCATATCTTTGACCAAAATTTTTTATATAACAATAATATTTGGTTATGTTTTATATTTAGGAAGGAGTACTCTATTTAAATGCAATCATTTTATTTCAAATCTCATTGTAAAATTGAGAATAAACTAAAAGTTATTAATATTGACTTCCTTTATCTTAAATCACTTATTGCTAAAAAGATCTAAAGTAATACGCTTCAATATATGAAATAAAATTTGGTATTTTTTTGAATTAAAGAAAATTTTTCCTTTTTATAGATCACCCTCTGAAAAAATCTTCCTGTTAAATCATCTAAAAAGGCATAAAAAGAAAATTTATCATGATTTTACTTAGGGGAAAAATTTAATTGATAAATTCAATGTCTAAGCACAAAAATCTTCACGATGTTACCTTCTATGACTTTTCAAATACTTTTTTTAAAATTAATCTAAATTAACTTAATAGTTTTTAATTCTTCCCAATAATATTGAAGGTATTTAAAGAAAAAAATGAAAAAATTTTTCTTTAAATAGTTTTAATTAAATTTTATGTAGAGAAGGAGTCAATTAATTCGATCCCAATGGAATTTCGCCTGCTGTTAGACTTTTTGAAGCCTAACCCTCCCTCAAATTGAGAAATTCGGATTGAATCTCGATCTCCTTCTCAAAATTTTCTCATAAAATTGTAATTTTCAAGCGTCGCTATTAATTAAAAACTGAAGAACTTTCGATATAGGAAATTATTAAAATTTCGCGGTTATAATTAAAAAAGCTGAGAACCCATTTTCTCAGAAATAATAAAAGAAATAAGAAGTTAAAATTTTAAATTTCTAAGGCATTGATGAGTTCAGAAATATTTTCCCCTGTTTTCGCACTAGTAGTAAAAATTTTTAGATTAGGATTGATTTGCTTAGCATCATTTATCATTTCATCGATGTTAACGTCAATGACATCATTTAAATCAATTTTATTGATTACTGCGATATCTGAAAATTTGAATAACAAGGGATGTTTTCTAATCACCCAAGGTCCCTCTGTTATTGAAACGATGACTATTCTTTTTTCTGCACCTAAAATAAAATCAGAAGGACAAATTAAATTTCCCACATTTTCTATAAACAAAATCCCATTACGATAATCATTTAAATCAATATTTTTTATAACTTGGGATATATGATATGCATTTAAAGCACATTCTCTTCCTGTATTTGCTTGGATAGTTTTAACTCCATGTTGTTCAATCCTATCCGCATCAATTCTTGTTGCAACATCACCGTTAATTACTAAAATTTTATACTCTTTTGAGAGTCTTTCTGATATTGTTTCTAATAATGCGGTTTTCCCGGCACCAATTGCTCCTACAACATCAAATGATTTTATATTCTTATCCTTTAAAACATGATTATTTTGATTAGCTAATCTCTCATTATTACCTATTAAATCTTCATTCAATTCTATAATTTTTGAAGCTTTTTCCTGTGGCATTTCAATAGAAACTCTAATTATTGTATAATTTTATAAGAATTTAAACAAAGGAATTATTGAACCTTGATATTTTTTTCGATTTTATTTTAAAAAAACCACTAACGATACCTAAATTTATGATAATATACAATATAAGCTGCTAGGATCCCACCTAAGTCAGGAATATAGTAAAGCATATTTAAGGGATTTAAAAAAGTATAGAATAATCCCGGTATAACTCTGGCTAAAATTATGATTAATAAAAAGGTTTTACCTTTCACCCTCATAGGAATGAAATACATTAATCCCGTTATTTTTCGATTATAGTAGGGAAATAGGGTAAATGAAAGAATCCCTAAAATGCCCCCCCAAGCCAATCCGACATAAACTCCATACGTTTCTATGGGATAATATAAATTAAGTAGAAGCCGTAACCAAATATATATCATTGCTGAAGAGAGACAACATAAGATATACAAATTTATCAGGAATTTGGTACCATATTGAACTTCGATGTAACGTGCCATATAATATAAAAAATATAATATAATAAATAATAATAGCAATCCAAAAATTCCCTCTGAACCAACAAACATTGCAGTAAAAAGAGTGTGATATGTATAATAATATACAAGTCCTTGCAAACTAAAATATATATAAGGAAAAAATCCTAAGAATGTAGAAATTAAGGCCACCACAGAAAAAATCAGAATCATCCACACTAAAAATTTTGTACCCTTATATCCCATCTTACTTAAATAGGTGTTTGGAAATCCACTATATTTATATTCTGATCGTTTAGGGGTTGTAACTCTTACTTCTCGATATCTTTTACGTGGTTCTCCTGAAGATGTGGGTACAACTGGCACGTGCTTTAATTCAAAGCTACAATCATGATTTTCAGGTAAACGATGCTTTTTACAAAAGGTCCCTCCACAATACTTACATTTAAAAGGTAAATATCCTATCTCTTCTCCACAAAATTCACAAAAAGGCAAATTTTTTCAACCTAGAGAGTTCTTCTAACTATATTCTTGTTTAATCCGTATATTAAACAGGATATGCTATTAAAACTATTATCCTTCTTAATTTTTTACTTTAGGAGTAAAATTCAGATTTATCTTATATTAAACTAGAAGTATAATTATTTAAAGATTATAAAAAAATAGGGTTTAAATTTAAGCAGCAGAGCCTTTCATACTCTCTGGGACATATAACGATGTTTGAATCGGAGCATAAATATTTGCGTATGTAATTACTAGCAGTAATATTAACAAACCAACTAAAATTATGTATAGCGATTTACTCCATTTAAAAATATTTTGCCCGTCTAAGATACCAATAGGGATCATGTTAAAGAGTCCTAACATAAAATTTAAAGCCGCGGCATAACCGATAAATAAATTCAATGGAAATAATTCTTTAGGAATAATAAAAGAGATTACTAATAATAGTGAACCATAGACTAAATTAACAATTGGACCCGCCGCTTTACAAAGCCCCGTTCTACGATCAATCTTATCTAATCCTAAAACTACAACTGCACCGGGTAGGGCTAATATTGGAAGGCTAATAGCGGAAGTCATTAAGGTCCAGAATCCTGCAATCAATCCAAAAAAGGTCAATATCATTCCAAAAGTAAGCAATCTAAATTTGGTTTGAAGTCCAAAATGTTTTGCCACCTGTCGGTGTCCAAATTCATGGAATAAAAAAGCTGTTGTATAAAATCCTGCTAATAGAAAGATTGCCCACGTTAAATTCAATCTTATTAGTTGTGGATTGTAAAATACTATGATACCAATCAAAAAAATTAGACTTGAACCAATAAGCAAATGTAAAAACTCCGATTTATAGGGGAATAAGATACCTTTAAATTCAATGCCCGAGTCAGGATCAAACGCATTTTCAGGAATAAGTCTTTCCTGTCTGTACCAGTTGAAACTACCATCCGTAGTTCCACGCAAAGCTCTAGATGAGGGTTGTTCTGCATACTGAGGTGGAGTTTGATATGAACTAGGTTCCCTATATGTTGATACTGACACTTGAGATGGCGGAGGATGGAAGCTTTCTCTCACAATATTACACTCATGATCCACGGGATCTTTATGTAAGGAACAGTAATTTTGACCACATTTATCACAATGAAACACCCCGTTTTGTGGTAATTCTTCACCACAATGATAACATCTATACATTATTATTACCCCATTTTGATTGGAAAATATACTTTAATTTCAATTTTTTAATTTTCAAATGATTTATTGATAATCTATATTCATTATAATTAAAAATCTGTTTTATAAATCTTTTTTTTAAAGAAGTATTTTTGATACCTCTAAAAAAGGATTAAACATTAGTAACAGTACAATACGTCTTAGAAAATATTTTTTCTAGAGATTTGCTAAACTTATTTAAAGGAAAAACTCTATTAATTTACTCTGAAAAAATTGATTTTAATTTGAAAACTAATTTCATCGATGAATAATATGAGTGAAGACGAGAATAATGAAGATGATAATTTAGAGGAAGAACGGGAAAAATTAAAAAATCTAGGAGTAGGTAGTACTTGGGACTTATTAACCAGTAAGAAGAAAAAAGAGGAATAATTTCTTTTTTTTAATTTTAATTTAAACATAAAGTTTAACCTAATAATCGTCATTTTTTCTTCACTTGGAAAAATATTAAACATTATATCAAGATTTTGGAGTAAATTATAAAAAAAAAAGAAACACGGACTTTTTTTGTTTTAAATTTTGAGAATTATATTGTATTTCTTTTGTTCCAAAAATTAATTATAGGTTTTTTCATTATTTTAAGCTATTAGACCTTAATAAAATATTTTAGAAACGAGCCATGGTAAAACGAATTGCATACTGTGAAACTTGTGAACGTGAAGTTGAACTCAGAAGAAAAGATTTTGAGCAAAAATATAATGAAATAATGTGTTTCTTAACCTTGTTTACACTTGGCTTAGGATATATTATTTTAAAATATATTAGAAAAAAAGACACTTGTCCCTATTGTGAAACTCGATTTGATCTTAAAAAATTGAAAGAATAAGAATAAAACCATCTAATAAAAGTACTAGGTTAAAAACTTAGAAAAAAAATTATCCTGGAACAATCTTCATAGTCCCTTTACATCTAGGGCAGGTTTTATCTCTATCATTTAATTCTCGCTTCATTAAAGTTTTTTGATAACCACAAGATTTTTTTGGACAGATAAGAAGATATTTGGAAAATTTTGTAGCTGGAACCTTGTTAACTTTTAAATCTTTTTCATTATTCGAGATTTTGGATTGCGGTTTTTTACTTTGAATTTCTTTTTTTTTGTCCTTGGATTCTTTGTTACTTTCGTCTTTGTCTTTCTGAGGTTTTATCCATTTTTCTAAGCTCATAGTAGAAACTCTTTGAATTAAAATTCAATTAACTCTATTTTAAGATTCGTGTTTTAAACATATAATTATTATCTTCTTCTTATTCATCATTTATAAGTAAGATATAATAAAAAAAGAATAAAAATGAAAAAATTTAAAAGAATTGCTAAAATACTTGTACCTTGCCCGATATTAGACGTTCTCTAAGATCAATCAAATACTCTTTACTCAACATTTCCGCCGATACTTCTTCTGCAATCTTTTTCACACTTTCAAAATTTACATTATTTGCGGGAATAAGACTTATAGAATTTACCCACGGATCTGTGATAGGTCTGCCAATTTGAGATAAAAGCTTTACATGGGCTTCAATTATATCTCCTTGAGCTCTTGCATAAATCTCCCGAGCGATTTCATTTGAGAGACAGTTATAGATTTTACCAACATGATTAATTGGGTTTTTACCACACACGGCTTCTAAACTCATAGTTCTACAGGGAGTAATTAATCCGTTACATCGGTTTCCTCTCCCTACTTCACCATCATCTCCTGCTTCTGCGGAAGTTCCTGTTATAGTTAAGTATAGGATGCCTTTCTCGATATTATCTCCCACATTTACAGCACATGTACAATTTTTATCTGGTATTATTTTCACCGCTAAATCTAACACTGCTTCTTTCATCTGATTGGTGTAATTTACATACTCATCTCTATCATTAATAAATTTAGACACCATCGCTCCACATACCGTAATATCCACATCTTTGTTTACTCTCTGAACCATAACTTTGATGTCTTCCCCCGAAGCTGGGCATTTCTTTTTAAAAGCGTCAGAATTAAGTAATTTTTCTGCTTCTAAAGCAATTTTCTCCACATCAGAAAAAGGAGCATAACCTACTCCAAAACTGGTATCATTTGCTAATGGAACTTGTTCTTTTGCGTCAGATTCTTCAAACACTCCGGTTAAATCAATAGAACCGGGTCTCACAGCATAATCAAACTGTATATGTTGGCTCGATGTGATATCAATATTCTTGAAAATATTACCTACGGTTTGACGACATGCTTCAAGACAAAGGTTTGCCACTGGAATATATTCCAATTTGTTTTCTCTTAAGATTTGATTAATCGCTCGCCCCACAATTAAGAAATATTCGGGTTCTAAAATCATCCCTCCCCCAAACTCTGGTTTTGAGATCCCTCCGACTAATACTGCTTTGTCCACATTGTGATGATAATATCTACCAAAATTTTCATAATAAAATTTGCATAATGCCCTCGAACAAGCATCTGCTGCCGCATCACATACAGAATCAGGATGTCCAATCCCTTTTCTTTCAACTATTTCCGGAAAATCACTTTGCTCAATTGGTCCGAACTCAGCTTTATCAATTTTTAACATTTTTTTTTTACCTATTAATAAAATATTTAATAAAATGATTTTTTAATAAAAACATTTTTGATATGATTTTGAATGCTTTTAGACTTT
>SDNV01000216.1 GCA_004524515.1 Promethearchaeota archaeon | reverse complement strand
TTAATGAATACTGTTGATCATTAAGATATTCTTCTAATTGAAAGTCAGCTGAATAGTATTCTGGTAATTCAGTTATAATTTGTTGAATATTTAAATATTGGTTTTTTAGAGTATTTATAACTTCTTTTAAATTCTTTTCAAGTTTAACGAGTTGTTCTATAGAAAATATAAGACTTTCTAATTTATCAATTAATTTTTTGAGCCCAGTGAATTTATGGAATGTGTAAACAAAAAATATGAATACTAAGACTATGCCTATAAAAGAATAAGGGATTAATCCAAGAAATAAGGGAATTAAAGCAATGATAAGAATACCAATTAATAAGGGTAAATTCCATTTAGAATATTTTACGAAATAATTTATAAATCCCTTTTTAATGATATTCTCATTTTGTTCTTTATAACTTTTCAACTTATTACGATCCTCAGGAGTCTCATCTGGACACTGTTTTCTTATTTTCTTAATCTCAAATTCAAGCTTTTGTTTATTATCCCTATCATGCTTACTTTGGTCAAAATTGGCTTTGAATTTATAATAGATATCCTCAGCTTCAATATAGTCCTCTTTGTATTTTAAGTTATTTTGTAATGAACCTAATTCAGCCTTTAGAAGAGCATTCATTTCTTCAGCTTCTAAAATTTTATTATAATCGTCTTCCAATATTTTTTTATTATTGAAATTAGTATCAAGTAGTTTATAAGAGGTCTCTAAATCCCTAAATAGAGATAATTGCTCTGGTGTATCTTTATAGTCTTCGAAATCTCTTTCTAAAGATTTTAAATTATCTTCTAAAGTAGCGAAATATTCTAATCTTTTTTCCAATTCTCCAATGTTTTTTAATATTTTTTGATACGTCTCAAAAAAAGCTTTAATTTCAATGATCTTTTGCTCATCTTTGTCTAAATTTTCATAAATTTCTAAACTTTTCTTTAATTGCTTATTTTTATTTTCCAATTCTATAATCTCACTTAGGCGATCCTCTAACTGAGCTAATAATTCATTTTTAGATTCTTTTTCTTGATTTAATTTTAACTCTAAAATACGCTTTTCTATATATTCCTTAACAATTCTGATATAATTAGATAATTTATCTACTTTTTCTGAAAGTTTTCTATATATTTGAGCATTTTTAAAATGTTCTTTAGATAAATTAAGTAATTTTCTAAATCTCCCCCAATAGTCATCTTTTTGATTAGTCAATTTATCGAATCTTAAATTATCATTTTCTAATTGATTTAATTTATCTTTCTTTTCTTCCTTTAGTTCTGAGATACTATTTCCAAATCCTTTTAAATTTAAAAATTCATTAAAAAGGTCCTTCCATTCTTTAGGAGACATCTTACTAATTTTATTTAACTTTTTCTGTGCTATGATATTTGAAGCTGTTAACTCACTATATTTAAATCCAATAACCTTTGCGATTTCAGAATCGACAGTATTAACTCCTTTTGCCATGATAAAATGTTTTTGATCATCAACTAATTCAGAAAAAACAGCATTTATTTGGCTTACTGAACCAGATTTAGATTTTCTCAATTCTCTTATTATTCTATATTTTTTTTCTCTAATAGAAAAAATTAATGTAAGTTTTGCTTTATTCGAATCGAAATGAATTAGATTTTCATAACTTCGAAATGTTTGTTGACCAAATAAACCAAAAAGAATTCCTTTTACGATAGTTGATTTTCCAGCTTCATTTGGTCCAATGATAGCGATTATTCCAGGGATAAAATTGATAGTTGCATCCTTAAAAACCTTGAAATTTTTCAATTTCAATGAAATTAATTCCATTTCTTAGTCAACCCCAAATTTTTTTAACTTCTCTAAACTTAGAGATTTGGCTGACTCTAATGTTTGTCTTAATTTTTCATTATCCTCTTCTTCTATCAAGTTATCCATATGCTGTATAAATATTTCTCTTGGCGTCGCGTGTTCTTTTTCAGGCAATTTTAATTCTGAGGTTTCAAATTCAAGTTTAGAATAAGTGTCTAGAAAAAGTTTATAGAAATTATCATCCCCATATTCAATTAATTTTGATGTCTTAATCGATGAAATTTGCTCTACTTTAATTTTACCATCGAGAATTATCTTTAAAATTTTTTCTCGATTCTTTAAAGTATCTACATCTTGTATTACTTTTCCATAAATGTCTTCATCGGTATTTTTTATAGGAATTGTAATTTTTCCTATGGGGCGAGTTTCTATCTTAATAAATTCTTTATTAAGTAATCCGTTTTTATCAAATTCTAAAAACATGAATCCTTTTGATTCTTTTAGATCCTCATTAAAAGAGAGAAATTCAATACTTCCAGGATAGACCATTATAGAATTTGTTCCTAAATTAGGATTATGTCTCACTTTCTCAATATGATCATGTAAATGACCTGCGGCGACATAATCAATCTCTTCAGGAATATTAATTTCTTTTATTATATAATCTCCTGGATATCGATATTTAAATAATCCAATGCTTCCGTGGACCATAAATATATTAATATCTCCATCTATTTTAGGGAATTTTAATTCATCTAAAGGATCTCTCTGGTTCATATTCAAGACTTCATAAGACTCGCCAAATATGTTTATTTTAAGATTATCGACTTGTAACTCCCTCTTACTGATGAATTGACTCTCTGGTTCTATAAAATCTAAATATTCTATTGTGTTTAAAATTGAAATCGGACTTAGAGCATTCTCTACAGAACGAGGCACATCATGATTACCTCCAATTGCAAAAATCTTAATCTTTTTTGAATGAATCTTTTTAAATTGTGTAATTACATGATTCCTAATAGGATTTCTTGGATTAATACTATCAAAAAGATCTCCAGAAATCAATATTATATCTGGTCTTTCTTTCAATGAAAATTCAATAATTTTATCAAAATTTCTCTCGAAATCTTCTCTCCGATCTCTGTCCTTATGCAAAAAATTGGACATTTTCGGATCCAAATGAAAATCTGCTGTATGTAAAATTTGAACCATTTTATCACTTTATCTCATGAAAGGTCTATTTCTTGGATTTGTTTTAGATTTATCTTCTTTCTCCGATTCTTTATCTATCTCATAATCTTCTCTAGCTTGCCGTAATTTCTCTAAAATATCAATATCTGCGCCCCCTTCTCTTGTTATTCTCTTTCTAATTGATACCATAACTGGTACTCTCACAATCTCTCCAGTTATTATAGCTTCTCCTGAAGACAGACCAGGTAAATTACTTAATAAATCTTCAGTAGCTCGTTCACTTGCCACTAATATAGCATTTTGATCTTTAGGATTTGTAATTTTCATTATAATTTGGCTATTACATTGAGAAAGACTATCAGCATTTATTTTAGAAGGTCTCTGAGTAACCAATCCTAAAAATAAACCAAATTTTCTTCCTTCAGCTGCTATAATATTAATGATTTGGCTGCAAAATGTTCTTGCTGGAGGCGATGGAATAAATCTATGTGCTTCTTCGATTATAATGAAAATGGGATATGTAGCTTCTGTTAAAATATAATTATATGCTTCATTTAATATATGTGAAGCTATATAATTCATAGAATTATCTGATAAACCAGACAAATCAATTACAGAGACACTCCATTGTTTTAAAATCTCTTCTATAGGGATGTCATTATTTCCAAATACTCTATATCGTAATAACCTTCTAACTCGTATAAGTGCACTTCTAAGAATACCTCTTTCTCTAGCATTTGGAGCTTCTTGCCTCATTCGTTCTAATTCATCTATTAATCTTTGAGGGGGATAATTATCTTCCTCGATTGCCGTTAGTGCTCTGGCAATAGCATCTAAAATATTAGTAGCACTACTAGGGATTCCACTTATCCTACTGATTGCATCTTCATCTAATGAGCCGAAAGTTATTTCATAATTAATTAAATTAGGAACAGAATCTGC
>SDNV01000215.1 GCA_004524515.1 Promethearchaeota archaeon | reverse complement strand
TAGACTCTTATAATGCTGGTTCTATAGATTTAGGTGCTCTTATAGGAAAACAAAAAACCGTTCTGATTTTTTCACGATATTTTGGTTGTCCTATTTGTCAGTTAGATTTAAAAACCCTATTGGAACGCGCTAAAGAGATAGAGAATAAAGGAGCGAAAATCTTATATATTACTCAAAGTGGAGAAAAAGTTGCGAAAGAATTTATTGAGAGTAAAGGCATCCCATTTCCGGTTATTCCCAGTAGTAAAGATGAGTTATATAAAGATTATGGATTAGGACCCATGGTAAAAGAAGCTGCGAAACAGGTCAGAACTAAAGTAAAAGAAGCGTTTGCGTTAGGATTTGAACATGGAGAGTATGAAGGATGGGAACCACAGTGTCCGGGTCAATTTGTAATCGATACAGACGGTAAAATAATTCATGCAAAACCCGGTTGGTTGGAAGTCGATGTTATCCTTGAAGTATTATAAAAAAGTATGATTTGAAATTTTGACTATAAATTTATGTAAACGACCTAAATTATGAGAGAAAATACTAAATACAGCGATTATCGTTTTGTAGGAAAAATAAATGTAGATGAAAATCAGCCATGGTTTGATTTTGCCTCAAATAAGCCATGGGATGAAGGAGAGATTCCATGGGTGGTCGAAAATAAAGTTAGGCGAGAAATATTAATAAAGCTCGCGGATGGACCCAAAACATTTGATGAAATTTACCAAAATATTAACTTTTCGCCCAAACCCTTGTTAATTTTAAAAGAAGAATATGACACTAAAGTCTCATATCAATGGACAAGAGAAACTGTAGAAAACCATTTACTCAATCTCGAATGGTATAATTTAATAAAGCTCACAGATGGCAAATATGAACTAACCTTTCCTATTTTAAAAATGGATAAGGAAATTGAAATTGGTAAATATATTACTCGATATGCTGAGAACTGGATTAAAATTATTCGAGAAATGAAAGATGAGGTTCATTCAAAATTTGAAAATATACGCGAGAAAGCACCGTTTTATGAAATCTTGGTTGAAAAAGCAGTAGAAAAGTTATATGAATTCCTCAAAAAAGAAAAACTACTTCCAAATGAGCCTAATATTAAAGCATTATGGGCGGAACAGCTTAGAAAAATCAAATTTGAAGAATGGATCGAAAAAAATTTCTAATTTTTCTTTTTTTTCACAGATTTAAAAAAATATAGTTTGAATTTATTATTACTTAAATTTCAACATAAATTATGGCTATTTAATATGGAAAAAGAAAAGAAAAACATCATTGCACTTTGTATTTTTTCTTATGGAATCATAGCGTTTTGGACCGTGGAGAATTTCTGGATAAATTTATATTGGACTCGGAATGTGGATCCCAATGTTAGGTATGTAGGGTTTATGGTGGCTGTGTCTGCTATAGTTGGCGTTTTTACTCATATAATTTTTGGTGCTCTTAGCGATTCTTGTAAGTCTAAACATGGAAGAAGGAGACCTTTCATCTTATTTGGGTCGATTACAGGAGGGTTTGCCATGTGTCTATTCCCTATCACGAGGATATTCTCCGTTTTATTGCTCGCTATAACCTATGCAATAATAATGGATGCATTAATCACTTTTTTTGGTGATACTACCACGCCAACTCGTATGGCTTTTTTAGCTGACTCGACAGAAATAGAACAAAGAGGTAGAATTAATGCGCTTGTGGGATTTTGTGGAGGCTTAGGAATTTTTTCCGTTATAATCCTATCTGGGTATATATTTGATATTGCAGGTCCTGATTTTGTCTTTTATTTTTCCGGAGTCATTTTAATAATATGTGGAATCGTTTTCTTTATCATCTCTAAAGATCCACCCATGAAAGAAACAAAAACTTTTAGGGAAAATCTTAAGGAAACATTTACATTAGATTCATATCGAGAAAATAAATCATTTTATATTTTACTTTTCTTTTTATTTATAAACAGCACGGGAATTCAAATTGTATTCCCTTATCTTTTCATATATATTGAATCAATTTTTGGTCTCAAGGGAATCGAATTGGCACTTCTTTTAGGGTTTTTTACATTAATAGGTTTTCTAATATCAATATTTGTTGGTATCTTGCTTGATAAAATTGGACGCAAGGCGGTAATGCTTTTAGTTACATCAGGAGGAGCAGCAATGGCATTCATATTCGCTTTCCTTTCACCAAACTTAGAATATATTTTGATTCTAATATTTGTTTTTGGAGGATTAATGATAGCTTGCTTCTCATCTATAGCTTCTACCTCAGAAACATGGATGCAAGATTTAGCTCCTGAAGATAGAAGAGGTTCGTTATTAGGTTATCGAATTGCAGCATTGGTTATCCCACACGTGCCAGGTGCTTTAATTGGAGGGTTTCTAGCGGATTTTGGTCCAAAACCAGAAGGATTTATCTATTCCCCCATAATTTTTATCGTATGTGGGATAGTTTTATTTCTATCCTTACCCTTTTTGAGAAATGTGGAAGAAACTCTTAAAAAAGAAAATAAAATTTTAAGATTGGATTGAATAAATCTTCTGATTTTATGCTATATTTTCATTTTCTTATTAAAAATGTATACTTAAAACTTCATTTTATTATTGAAGTGAAGTGTATTAATTAGAATTTAATAAAAATTTATAAAATAAAATAAAAATTTTGAAATGAATTATTAGGCAAAACTTCCAAACTTAAAAAGATTTAAATTTATTTAAAATAAATTTATTTTAGTAATTTGGAGTTATTATATTGAAAATGATGAAAAAGAAAACCTTTAATAAACTGTTGAATATTGACGATGATGATAAAAAAATCATCGAGATGATTGAGAAAAATCCAGACATAACTCATAGCGATATTGCAAAAGAAATCGAGAAAAGCCAACCTGCTGTAGGAGCAAGAATCATTAAATTAGAACGTAAAAACTTATTAACTAAACAAGTGGGATTCAACATACGCAAAGTCGATATTAAAGTCGCAATAGTATATATTTCGACGAAGGATGTGGATAAGATCGTGGAGAAGATTCAAGACTGTCCCTTTATAAACCACGCGTTTAAGATCAGTGGTGAGTACAACTTACTTTGCTTTATTGCTGCTTCTGATTTACAAACAATTGAACGATTAATTGATTTATGTTTTCGAAGAGATCCAGATGTAATAAATGTAAAAACCAGCATTCTTATAGAATCTATACACGATTTCGTGGTTCCTATTGATTTCACAATAGAGAACTTCGATGGGCGTTATTGTGGTCCTGGTTGCAATCTAAATTTGGGCGAAATGAAATATAAATTCAAATCCCTCGATTTTGATGAAGAAGAAGAGGAGTAAATTATACATTTTTTATTTTTTTGATTAGATTAGTCCTTCTTTTTTCGCAAGTAAGTATTTACATTTATCGCCACAGCCTTGCTCTTCGTTAGGTTCATGCTCTTCAGAATCGAAATCAATAGGTAAGATTAAGTCTTTAGCAATTTCCGTGACAACTTCCATGGATGTCATGCTCACATCTTTGTTATTTCTAAAATGATAATTCACTACTGCATCTAATTTTTCTAATTTACTACTTGCTAAAAGAATACAGATATTATGCTCTCCACTTAACCTGAATGCATTAAGCATAAAAGGGCAACATGTTGCCATATCCATAATCTCTGTTGGATTTTTGGTATTTACTTCGACCGTAGCCAAAAATAGTTCGACTTTTTTAAAATTAATTCCAGGCTGAAATTGAAGAATACCTGATTGTTCAAGTTTTTTAATTCTCATTCCCACTGTGGGCTGACTTCTATCAATTTTTTCTGCAATTTGAGTATGAGTAAGACCGGGGTCCTCTTGGACCAATGTGATAATTTTTCTGTCCACATCATCCAGTTTTAATTTTTCACTAATCATAATACTTTTCAATTTTT
>SDNV01000214.1 GCA_004524515.1 Promethearchaeota archaeon | reverse complement strand
TATTGCAAAGAATTATTGTGATAGTCCTATCATTATTTCGGGTATTGGTCAAGCAACCGATACACATATAATTTATGAGCGAGCAGAGATAACTGAACTCAAAGCTTTAAAAATTGCCTCATCTCAAGCATATAAAATGGCAAAAAAGAAACCGAAAGATATTGATGTTTGCGAAGCTCATGATGCGTTTTCTATTCTTGAAGCAATCCAGAGTGAAGATTTGGGCTTCTTCAGAAAAGGTGAGGGCGCAAGAGCCGCACATGAGGGTCTAACGCAAATAGGTGGCAAAATCCCTATAAATCCTTCCGGAGGTCTAAAAGCGCGTGGTCATCCACTAGGAGCAACAGGAGTTGCCCAAGTTGTGGAGTTAGTTTGGCAATTGCGAGGTGAAGCGGGAAAAAGACAAGTTGAAGGTGCGAAGTCAGGGATTACATGCAATTTTGGAGGATTTGGGAATAATATTTTATCAATATTAGTTGAAAGAATGTGATTTTTAAAATATTAAAAATATTCAAATAATCGTCTTAATCTCTTTGATAAAGGGTTTAGCATAAGTATGCCATATCTTTTTTGTTTCATTATCACTTTCAATTTGTTCTATAAGCTCTTCACCTTTAGTTAAATGCTTAAGAGCTAAAACATAATCTTCCAACTCTCTATAACAAATACCAAGTTTAATGTGAGTTTGATAAATATACCAACTATTTGGATTCAGTTCTATTGCCCTTTGAAACTTATCAATAGCCGATTCGTGATCATTGAAGGCCATAAGAATTTCACCATAAGAATCTTGATAAATTTCATTATTTGGCTCTCGCTCTATGAGATATTGAATTAAACTTAAAGATTCCTCCTTTTTATTTAGATATTGATACCAATGTGCTTTATAATTGAGAAGGTCATTGTCTTCTGGGTATTTTTTAATTAGTTCATCTATGATTTTGAATCCACCAACAAGATCTCTCATACTTTTTAGAATTGATGCCTTTTTCAATTTGATATTTTTTTCATTTTTTGGGAAATTTCTTAACATTCCATCAAAAAGGCTTAAAGCATCATTGTATTTATCAAAATAAAGTAAAATCTTACTTTTAATATAATATAGATCCAGGTTATTAGGGTTTTGCTCGATAGCATTATCAATTTCTTCCAAAGTTTCATCAAATCTCTTCGCAGGATCTATGTAAAAGCTGTTATTAGTTATTTTTTCAGGCTGCTCTTGGGCTTCAGAAAAGCTAAAGATCTGGATTTCATTCCAAATTAATCCTTCTAATTTATCAAAAGTATCTATTAGTTTTCTTTTTTTCTCTATTTTGTATGCTAAATAATTGATGTAATTTGGTAAGAACGATTTTAAAGCTGATCTTAAACCCAGTTTAAACACATTTCCAATAATTTCTTCTAATATTTCATTAACAATATTTTCCATAGTTGATGGAGAGTTTCCCTCAGGTATTTCTTCATTTAAGTTATTTAGATATGTGAATTTAATAACATGATCTTCTACAATTACTTTAAGCATTTTTTCTAATTTCTGATTTACATGAAAATAAAAGGTATTTCCATTAGCTAAATCTAATTTAAAAAATTTTATTGGAAAAATATTTTCTTCAACAATACATAGAATAATAAAATTAAGCTTAATCAGATTAATGTTATACTTATTAGAAAACGCTTCTGGAGAAATATAATGAGGAAATTGATCTGGATGATTTATAGAGAGATAGAGTAAAGCTTTATCAAAATCTGCTTCATCATTTAAAGTGGATTTTACTTTTTCATATGGTAAATTCAATTTATTGTTTAAGAACCGAAACTTAATATTTGCATCTTCTATTTTATATGCCTTAAGGAATGTATTTGTCTTTTTAGCAATTTCTTTTATCCGTTTACTTTCTTCATCTAAAATTGATTGATTATCTAAATCATATAATCTTAGCATATTTGAGTATTCAATTTTACCTAATCGAGTGATCCGATACTTTCTCTCTTCTTTCCTAATAAATTTCTTATCTAATAATGAATTTAAATTTTTAGATAAAGAAGATTGATTAATCGTAAGAGGAGGCTTAGAAAAGTCTGACCACTTGCAATAATTGTTGTTATAGACCATCCAAAGAATCCAGTGGTCATAAATCCTCCTTCTAAGTATAGTTTTGGGAGGAAAATTTTTTTTTTTTATTTTTTGCTTTACTTCAGATAGTTCATAAAATCTATCCTTACCTTTAGAGGTAATTTGATACTGATTGTATGCTCTTTTTACAACATAGCCTTTATTCCTAAGTCTTCTTAGGTAGTTTGATAATGTGGAATGAGTAATTTTTTCTTTCAGATTTTGCCATGTGCATACCTCATTATTATTCAAAATCCATAATATGATAAATTCATAATTCGGTTTACCAATAATAGGTTTTATAATCTCTTCAGGAGGATAATTACATTTAGATACCATAATTGTTAGTCCTAATTTAATGAGCCTTAAGAAAATAGTAATTAAAAATCTATTTATAGTTTCTGATCCATATTAAATTCAAGAGTCCATCTATACTTCATCAAACTAGACTTTATATGTATATATTATATCTATTTATTAATAAGAAAAAAATTATGGTGTAAAAAAAATGGTTGAAGCTTATAAAAAGCCTATTTATGAAAATGAACCAATTTTTGTGGAAGAAACCCCTGTTGAACAAAAATGGATTCCTTTCACATTTGAAGAAGAAATTAAAGAAAGTAAGGAAAAATTGCTTAAGCAATGGAAAAAATCAGAGGGTTATTATTATCTACATCCTGAAAAATTCAACTTTAGCTTGAGAGATTTATAGGAATATATTTTTAGTCGTAATTAATAATTTTTTTATTACTCTCCTTTTTTATTAATTATTGAAAATTGAAAAACCATAGTTTTTCTTTAAAGTTAGTATACATGTAAAAACTTTTATGTGAACTTAACTTCTTTTTCGTAAAATCCTAAAAATACCCAATTCGTTCCATTATATGTGTTGGGAATGAAATTAAAGTTTAAGATTATAATCATCGGGGATGGGATGGTCGGTAAGACATCACTAATTAGAAAATTCACAAAAGGCTCTTTTAAGCCCGAATATCTTAAAACTATAGGAGCACAATTTTCTATATTTGATCAAGAAGTTAATGAGGATAAAATTAGATTGTTATTTTGGGATATTGCTGGTCAAGTTAAATTTAATTTTTTACGACCCTCATTTTATAATAAAAGTGATGCGGCTGTAATTGTCTATTCTCTGGAAGATAATGACCTTGGAAAAGAAAGTTTTAACCACATTGTTGATTGGTATAAGGACGTCTTAAATTACTGTCCTGAGATTCCAATCGTTATCTTTGGAAATAAAGTAGATTTAGTGGATCAAAGTAATTTTGATGATTCTAAAATCCAAAAATTAGTAGATACACAAGACTTCCTTGGGTATTATAAAACTAGTGCTAAAACTGGTGAAGGAGTTGATAAAGCTTTCAATGCTATAATTAAAAAGCTTTATAATACATATAACCTCTTTTGATGCATTCTCTAGGCTTGAAGCAATCCGGAGTGAAGATATGGGTTTCTTTAAGAAAGGTGAGGGGGCAAAAGCGGCTCACGAAGGATTAACTCAAATAGATGGTCAGATTCCAATCAATCCTTCGAGTAGTTTAAAAGTGCGAGGTCATCCCTTAGGAGCGACTGGAGTTGCCCAATGAGTTGAATTATTTTGGCAATTGCGAGGTGAAGCGGGAAAAAGACAAGTTGACGATTCGAAAACCGGAATAACATGCAACTTTGGAGGATTTGGGAATAATATTTTATCAATCTTAGTAGAAAGAATGTAATCATATTCACTCCATATAAACCCGAGATTAATTCAAAAATAGTAAAAATATTATCACAAACAGGTCAGATTTTAG
>SDNV01000061.1 GCA_004524515.1 Promethearchaeota archaeon | reverse complement strand
TCAATAGGAATAATAATATAATCTAAAATTATATTAAAATAAAAAAAATTAAATTAAAAATAGTATTAGAAAAAAAAACAAGAATAAATTTTAAAAAAGAAAAAAGAGTTTGAATTAATATTTTAATTCAAAATTAGTAAGGCTTAATTTTAGTCAGCTAAGTCTTCAAAAGCTTCCATGGCTAACTCAATAATTTCTTGGAAAGCCATTGCGTCTTGTAAATTTCCCTCGACGGTAATGTCACCAGCCATATAAGCACTTGTAGCGTCTACCTCACCGTATAACATGCCAGCACCAACTGCCATTGTGCATGAGAATGTAAAGCTTGGATTGTCAGTTTCACCCTTTCCATATTCAAGGGAGCCTTCTTTAGCCTTCATCCAGAATTTTGCATCCTTGTCAGTAATGACTTGTTGGACGACAATATCCATATCCTCTAATTCTTCTTTGAGGTCTTCATTTTCTACAGCAATTTGCTTATATAATTCATACATGGTTATTAAATCATCTGGACCGGCAGCATCCGCTCCAGCGTCAATTAAACCTTTAACCTTTTCTATTAATGCGCTATCAACCATTCTTCTTCAACCTTATTTTTTGAATTCTATTATTTAAAAATTGCATTAAATTGCACTATATTATATTATTTGAAAATATAAAAAGGTTTATCTCGAAATGATAGAATTTTGAATGAATTTAGAATTCAAAGGGGATTTAAACTGAAATTTTCATCTTATATTCAGTGTTCAAGAAAAATCGCTACTATACCTTAAAAAGATTACCTTTTCTTGATAAAATTTTTCAAGTAGACATTATTTTGAGAATTATTAAATGTGATGTTGGGAAAAGTTTGCAGTATGAATTTAACTCACGGAGATGACCGACAATATTGGCGTTTTTGGCCAATAGTTTGTTTATCCTTTCTTTATCCGATAAATAATGCTTTAATTAATTTAGCAATTCCTCTTTATTACTTCAAACAAGGAGTTCCCATTCAAACTATAGGAATTTTGGCGGCGTCGATGACTATAACGTATTGTTTTTCTCCTATCTTATTTAATAAGGTCAGTGATAAGATAGGGAGAAAAAAAAGTATAGGTATTGCCTTGATGGGAACTTCTTTCGCACAGTTAATATTCTATTTTACATTAGATCCTCCCATTTTTTTTATCGCTCGGTTAATAGAGGGTTTAGTAATGGGATTATATTGGTCAAATTTACAAGCAACTATTTCTGAGAATGCTAAGCACGATCCTAACAAATATATGGCAAAATTTAACTTCGGATGGAATTCTGGAGTATTATCAGGATTTTTATTAGGAGCCTTAATTTTATTTAGGATTGATGATTTGACCATCATTTTTTATATTGCGCCTATCTTGGTTTTTGTTAGTCTTATAATTACCCTATTATTTTTTAAAGAGACTGATGCAGTTAAATTAAATAGGATTGTATTAAATGAATACAATAATGGTTCGAATTTAAATCCAGAAATAAAAAACCAGCAAAGAATTGATCCCGTTATTCCTCTTATCATGCCTGTGCTGCTTGTGGTAGCTTTTAGTTTTCAAAAAGCTAGTTTAAATCTATTATATTCGATAAAATCCGAGATTTTGGGATTTGATACCTATACAGTATATTTATTAGCCTTTTTTTCCTTAACAACTCAGCTTTTTTCCACGTCATTATCCAGCTATTTATCGATAAAAACATTAAAAAGGGTTTCAATAATTTGTATAATCGCGTTAATTATCATAAATTTTCTTTTTGCCATTAATTCTAATTTTCTGATATTTATTGCTCTATTTTTCATAATGGGATTTTTTGCGGGGATCATTTATTCTTTCGGTTTAAAATTATCAATATTGCTAAATGCAGAGCATAAAACCTCAAAATACTCGAGTATTTGTGAGAGTTCAATGGGACTTACCTTTTTGATTATTCCCATTATGTCTGCATATATTGCAACAATAAATATTAATTATGGATTTTATGCAATTTCCTTCGGATTTGTAATATTTTTAATAGTGATTCAAATTTTTTTAAAAAAAATAAAGATATAAACAATTTTAGAAAAGATAATGGCGCCCACAGCGGGATTTGAACCCGCGTCGGTCTCCTCGATCGGAAATCCGAATCAAACAGGAGTGACAGTCCCGAATGCTGGACCGGGCTACACTATGTGGGCTTTTTTTTTTATTAGGAATAAAAAGTTATATATCAGAACAAATAATTAAAAATTTAAAAATTTTATTCTCAGACTTACAGTTACCTAAATTTTAATAGAAAAAGATAAAAATTAAAAGTGAGAATAAATATAAATAATTTCACTGAATCCTATTTTCCTAAAGAAAGAAATCGGAAATCAAAAAATCATAAAAATTGAACTATAGATAAATTTTTTCAGCGAATTCATTTATAATTTAAGCAGATATAAATTTCATTTTCGTCTATTCAATATCGAAAAATATAAATATTTTAATAAGTACACATTTTTTATAGAGAATTTTATATATCTAATAACAAATCTTTAAACCGAGTATCTTCGTTGCTTACAACAAATTCAATTGATTTGATTGTAGACAAGTTAAGTAATAGCGATCAAGAAGTAATTGATATTTTAGACAGATTTATACGAATAGGAATCAGTTTAATCCATACTACCGAAGAGCTCAGAGAAGAGATTCTTGATTTTGATGAATTATACCAATTTTATTTTTCAGATATCAATTTTAATTTTTGGATAAAAATTTCTCAAGGTAAAGTCACCTATAAAAAGGGATATAATGAAAATAACTCGTTAAGAATTTATTTTACAAGGGATTTAATAGTAAAGATTTTTAAGGAGGAAATTGGCGGGACAGAAGCTTATATGAAAGGTTTACTTAAAATTCATGGAAATCTTTCGCATGCATTTAAAATTAAGAAATTCTTAAGGCTCTTAATAGAATATTTGAAGGCAATTTCTACAAATTAAAAGTAAATCCGATTTATCCCAAATTCATACTATTTCTCTAGAAAAATGTTTTTTAGAAATACTACATGAAAATATTATATACTCATTTTCTTGAGAGTAGTTCAGAAGTATGGTTATTCAGAAGATTTTTTATTAGGGCCTGTAATCTAGTCTGGATAGGGTACCCGGCTTCGGACTGGGATGTCGCAGGTTCGAATCCTGCCAGGCCCATTTTTAAGATATAAATTCCATTGCCATATGTTAAAATCAGTATCCTTATGAATACTTAAACACTTTTCTTTCAATATTTTTTAAGTTTTTTAATCCTTCAGTAATTAAAAATTCAGGAGATGTAGCGAGAGGTTTCCATATATTCCCAAATCCCACATAAAAAGATTCAATTACAAGCCATCCCGCATAATTTATATCCTTTAAAGCTCGGTATATACTTTCCCAATCTACTAACCCAGTTCCAGGTATCCCTCTATTATTTTCAGAGGTATGAAAATGTCCAAGATATTTATCTGTTTGAATTATAGTATTGTAAAAATCTAATTCCTCTAAAATTAGATGGTGCGCGTCTAATAAAACAAACATATTGGAATTCCCTACTTCCTTGCAGTATTTTATAGCATCAGCAGCAGTATTAATAAAGTACGTCTCATATCGATTTATTTGTTCTATCCCAACTGAAATATTAAATTTTTGGGCGTATTGTGTGATTTTTTTCATAGATTCAATAGAATATCTCCATTCATCTTCAGTAGGAGCAGATCCGGTAAATATCCCTCCCGCTTTATACACTACCCCTCCTATTTTGGTTGCTTCTAATATATGAGTATGATCAATAGCTTGTTTAAATCTTTCAATACCCTTTCTTCTAACATCTTTATCTATGGACGCGATATCAGAATCTATTTCGCATCCATAACATACACATGCCTCTAAATGATGTTTATTTAATTCATCTTTGACCAATTCTGATGGAAAATCTTCTGGGTTAAAAATGGGTATTTCCACCACGTCACATCCCAAATCTTTAACTTTCTTAAGTAAGTGTATATCTTTTTCAGTGAAATGACTAGTCCATAATAATAAATTGACCCCATACTTATACATAATTCATAATCCTACGATATGTTTTTAAACACTCAAGTTAATTAGATTTAAAAGAATTGATTTAATCTAAAATTATTTATAACTAGAATTTATAATTATAAGTAATAATCACATTTTCTAACTTTATAAGATTATGACTGTTTCAATAGATCTCGGAGATATTTTGAATAATTTAATCAAAGATTTAGGTTCGAGCGTCTATTTTATCATAATTAGTACTGAGAATGGAGTGGTAAGAAAAGCATATATCAATGATGATGAATTCAATAAAGCATCAATTTCCTTAAATGTTTCTCAACTTTACGAATTGGCTGAAGATATAACTCAGGAGATTGGAATACATAATCCCGATTTTAATATTGTCCATTCGGATAATTATTATATAATCTCTATTAAACTCCTTGAGCATATTATTATTTTATTAACCCAAGATCAAGTTAATATTAGTCAAGTTTTTGAGATCATCAATAAAACAGTCCAGCCTTCTTAGGAATTCTAAATAAAAAATAGAAAATAAATAAATTTAGGGAGGGTATCTTAATTCATAAATACTTTTACCTCCATTAAGAGGTCCTTTTATATACGGATCAATTTCTTTAGGATCTCTTTGAGTTATGCTTTCTATTGGAGGTAGTTTGCCCGGAGGGAATGTTGTTAAAATGTCATTGACCAATTTTTCTAGATAATCTAAAAATGCTTCCATTCCGGGTTTACCCTTTTCGAATGTTGCCTTACTTGGACATCCTACATGTCCCTCTGGATATGCTGCCACCTCAATTGGTCCGAAACCGACTTGACCATACCATCTAATTGGTTTTTGATAAATGTTTCCTGCTTTATCTACATGGCCCTCTGGCATCCAACCAATTGGAGTATTATCCTCGCAAGCATCAATTAACTTGACCATTTCTGGAAATAAAGTCATTGAGAATGAGGTCTCAGCTTCATCAGCGTGGATAAAAGGAGTTTCAAAGGGTCCTCCATGCGCTTGATCCTTACAATATTCTGGAATCGCATGATACCAATTTACATTACAGATAACTGCGGGTAATTGATAGTTTTTTGCCCACTCGTGGATTGCTGAAGGAATCACATATTCCTGTCCATGGCCATTTAGAAGTATCATTTTTCTAAAGCCCATATTCCAACAACCCGCCATTATGGCTCTTAAAACGCCTTTAAAAATCTCTTCAGGGACCACGATAGTACCGGGCATTCCTAAATGATGGTAGGGATGTGACCCATACCAGGTAGGCTGAGCAACTGTGCATCCTGTTTTTTGAGCAACTAATTCTGCCATCCTTGTGACTAAAAAAGTATCTTCTCCTATACAAGCAGCAGGTCCGTGATTTTCTGTAGAACCCGTAGGAATAATTATAACATCATTTTTTTTCACTCGCTCTTTTATTTCTGCTATGCTCATATTTTGCAGATAAATTCCATCTGGTAAATCCATATGGCCCCCTTTTGGAGGTAGATTCCAATCTGTCATTTTTATTTTTTCACTTTAAAAATTAATTGTTATGTTTAAATAAAATCCACAATCAATGTTAAAGTTTTTATCTTCATAAAATGTAATAGAAGTGGAGACGGAAGCTATACTAATTCTCCTTATTTTTCCAATATTTTCTTGAACTATCGAAAAAAACCTTAGATAATTTTCGAGTATATTTCCCCATAAATAAATCATTTTTTAGGTATAGAAATAACTACTCTTCATAAATAATTGACGTCCTTAAATGTAAATGTTTTGTGAATTAAATTCTAAAAATATAATAAATTTTTAAAAAAAGGACACATAAATAGATTATAATGAAGCTTAGTATAGTTTCTGGGTTGAAAGAATCCAAAGATAATCGGGAAGAAGTAATAAAAAAATTTTCCTCGTTGTGTGATTTTTTAAAATCCTTGAATTATGATGGGATTGAATTAAGTTTATTAGAACCGGAAAAAATTGATGTTAAAAAAATAAATGAAATTAAGGATTCTTATGACATGGAAATACCTGCTTTAGGAACGGGAGGAACTTATATAAGATTTGGGTATTCACTAGGTCATAACGATGAGTTCATGAGAAAAAAAGCAATTCAAAGGTTAGAAAAATATATTGATTTTGCTCGGAATACTCATTCAAAAGTTATCGTTGGCTTAATTAGAGGACGATATAGCTTTGAAAGTAGTGCTAAAAAAGAGAAATTAAATATTATCTCCTCATTAAAAGAATGTAGTCGTATTGCTGAAAATAATGATATAATATTATTATTTGAACCCATCAATCAATTTGAAATAGACTCATTCAATACCATCGCAGAGTCCGTAAAATTGCTTGAAGAAATTAGATCTGATCATTTAAAATTATTGCTGGATTCATTTCATACGTATTTAGAGGAGGATCCCTTATATATCTGGGAGTCAATGAAAGATATAATTCATTGTGTGGCACATATACATTTAGCAGATGATAATCGCCGAGCTCCCGGTACGGGGCATTTTGATTTTAGAACGTTTTTGAATATTTTTAAAGAATCGGGGTATAAAGAGTTTGTATCAATAGAAACCATCATGAAACCTTCATTTGAAGATGTTGCTAAAGAAGCTTCAGAATTTTTAAGATTGATAATGTAATTTTTCACTATAGAGAAAGGAAAAAAGTTATTCAATTTTAACAGATATAATAGAAATTATTTTATTAGGCTATAATAACTTCGAATTTACAATTACATCCTCAAGCCTTATCTGATTAGTGAGTTTCATCCAAATTTGTATAAGATTTAATAAAATTGCTTTTACAGAAAAAACTTTTAACATTTAAAAAATTAATAATAAAAAGTTGCCTAGTACAAGAAGTTTCACTAAATAAAATTTCAAACTTCAATTTAACGATGCCTGAAATTAGGAAAAAACCGCTTTTATTTCAAAAATACCCAAAACTTGAAGGAAACGTTCCTTGGATAAAATTAATTCCTTCACAGACGCCAGTGAGAAAGCTATCAAAATTGGAAACTAAATTTTGTATCAATTCACTTTGGGTCAAATGTGATGATCTTACTTCCCCTCTCTATGGAGGTAATAAATCGCGGAAAATGGAATTTATATATGCTGAAGCTCTAAACCAGAATTGCAGAAAAGTTCTCACCGCAGGTGCTATAGGATCTAATCAATGTGTCGCAAATGCAATATTTTGTGAACAATTAAAATTAAAACCTATAGCGGTCATGATTGATCAGCCAGTTACGTCCTATGTAAGGGATAATTTATTATTAGATGTATATTTTAAAAATGAGATTTTTTATGAGAAAGAAACGATTCCAAAAAGCGATGATATTTATTACATGCCGCCCGGTGGAAGCAACCCGATAGGAACGCTGGGTTATGTGGAGGCTGCCCTTGAACTAAAAAATCAAGTTGATAACGGAGAGATACCTGAACCCGATTACATTTTTGTCCCAACTGCTTCCTCTGGAACCGCAGCAGGCTTAACATTAGGAGTTAAACTTGCTGGACTTAAAACCCAAATTCATGCGGTGCAAGCCTCCTTTTCCAGCTTGAGCAACTTTAAGGCTATTCGCCGTTTAGCCAATAAAACTAAATTATATATGGCAAAGTACGATAATACTATTCCTGATATTACTTTTGAACATTTACATTATACTGAAGAGTATTATGGTGGCGAATACGGGCTACCCACACCAGAAGCTCTTAAAGCGATTAAAATAGCTCAAGAAGAAAACATTAGCCTCGAGCCAACTTATTCGGGGAAGACTTTTGCAGCTTTATTGGACTTTATCCTAAATAACAAAAAAGAAATAAAAGATAAGACGGTTGTTTTTTGGAATACCTATAACAGCCGAGATTTTTCAAATATTATAAAAAAAGTGGATTATTATGAATTACCTAAAGAATTACACTGGGTTTTCGAGGAGCCTTTACCTAAATATGGATGATAAGAACTATTAAAAAAAAAGAATAAAATGAATTAGGCTATTTTAGCCGAAATTTTGCAGTTTTCTCTATCAGTTTGTAGTTTTGCTATATTTTCTGGTACTTCTTCTAAAGTAATCTCTTTCGTGATGATTGGAGTTATATCCATTCCTGCTGCCATACAATTAATAACATTTGGAAAGGTACCGTGCCCGCTATGGCCTTGTGCGCCTACAATACGTGCTCTTCTCACCTGGAAATATTCTCCGCATACAGGCATTCTTTGTTCAGCTCTTGCTACAATAACCACCGTACTGTTAACAGCCTTGCATTCCCAAATCGCATTTTGAATATCATCAGTTACAACATGAGGAAGACCGGTTGCCTCTAAATACAAGGCGGCACCTTCATTATCGGTATATTCTTTGACTTTTTCCACGAAACTCTCTTTCATCGGATTAATTGTATAATCTACTGAACCCACTTTTTTTGCCAAATTAGCACGATTTGTATCTGGTTCAGAGATTATACATACTCCTGCACCTGCAAATTTTAAAATACTAGCGGCAGCCAATCCAATAGGACCTCCCCCCAATATAACTACATTTTCCCCGGGCCTGATTCCTCCACCACGTTCAATAACCGCATTATACGCAACGGAGGTGGGCTCAACTAAGCTTCCGATTTTATAAATGTCAGAGTATTGTTTTTCTAATTTTTTTAAACTCCAACATAGTTTAGCGGGTACTGCTATGTATTCAGCATAAGCTCCATCTATAGAGAATCCAATCTCTTGTAAACGTTCACAATGATTAGGATAACCATCACAACAAGGCTTACATTCTCCACACCAGACCATCTCCTCTACAGTAACAGGTTCTCCCACTTCATATAATTTTCCTGTTCTTTTACTAAAGGCTTTATTTCCCACTTCTACTATTTCACCTGCAAATTCGTGGCCTAAAACCACTGGAAAAGCAGTCAGTCCAGGATAATAAATATATCCATCATCATAGGTCTGTAACATATGCACATCAGAACCACATATACCACATCTGTTTACCTTAATCATAACTTCGTTAGGTAATATTTTTGGTTTCACTTTATTATCCACTACTTTTACCTCGGGATATCGCCAAACCTGAGAACCTAAATAAGTTAATTTCCCCTCAATGTCTTTGAACCCCAGCTTGAAATTGGGTTTAGGATCCCACTTTGCGGATAATTCCACAGCTTTCATTTTATTTAATTATCTCCTATTAATTAGTAATTAATTAAAATAATATTCTAGAAAAATTAAACTTTTATTTGGGATTTTAGATTCGATATTAATAATTGAAGTTAAGCTTATTTTTACTCTTTTCTAACTTTAAACTCCTTTATAAAAAACGCTAAAAAAAAGCAAAATGCGAGTAAAACTGTTTGAATAATCAATGCAGGGAAATAATCACCTAAAATTTTGACATTTTCTAAACTAATAATTAAAACGATTCCACCAAGCGACCCCACCATCATTAATATGCCGTTTGAGCTCGCTTCTGGAACAGGTTTAGTGGCATCTACCGCATATTCTAATGCTAAGGGTGCCGCACCCATTAAACCAAATCCAAAAAAAAATCCGGATATTAATAATAAGAATTCATCAGAAGTAAAAGAAAATACTAATAGTGAAATAGTGGCAATAAATAGCGAGATGATCATAAATTTTTTTCGGATATTTAAAAAATCGGATAACAGAGCCATTATAATTGTACCTATTATTCCACCGACTATTATTAACATTCCAAGAATTCCAGCAAAAATCGAATCATAATTTCGTGGCAATACAATTAACTCTATATACGTCATTATCATATTGAAAACTCCCATTGAAAGAAAAAAGATAATAGTTAAAATCATAAAATTACGGTTTGAAAAGAGCATTTTCAAACCTTCAAACATAAAAATTCTTTCGGTAGTTAAATTAGTTGAAGGCGGAGTTGGGGGTTTATTTTTCGCAAAAATTAAGAATAGTAGACTTGAAGCAAGTGCTAAGATTCCGTATATAAGCAACATACTCCTAAAATTTATCCCTATTACTAAGATTGGTGTTATTATCATTCCTAAAGCAATCCCTATAGAAGTGGCAATTAATGAGATCCCTGTAGCAGTTGTACGTTCTTTGTCAGGAAACCAATTTGCGGATAATTTTGTAATGGTATTCAGCAAAAAGGGCTGTGCAATCGCTATTCCAATACTAAAGATTAAAGCAAGGCTATAATTTTTATCTGCCATATATCTTAGAAAGCCAAATACACCCATAAGTAAAGCGCCGATTCCTGATCCCACTTTGAAATCATATTTATCTATTAGCCATGATGCGAGAAAAGTTATAGGAATATATACAATCAAAAATATAAGTGATATTAATATAATGTAAAATTCATCAACGCCATAAAATTTCATTGCAAGTGAAGTAATGGGAGGATAAGTGGTCCAAAGTATATTGGATACCACATTTGTGAAAAAGAACAAGAACAACACAATCCAACGATATTTATAAATTTGTAAATCTTGAGCACTCATAGAAATTATTCAAATTATTTATTTGTACATCTGTTTAAAAAATCACTATAAAAAAAGGAAAGAAAAATAATATAAAAACTAATTTTATTTTAGACTACTTCTCTTCTGTGCATGTAATTCAGTAAGTTTCTTTCTATTTTCGATCAACTGATCTCCATGAATAGGATAGAAATACATCCCTATGAATGATACTACAAGTATAATGGCAGGATAAACTCCAATTAAAAGTCTAAGAGCAAAAATTGTATTAACGCCTGGGTTTGGCTCATATGTTTGCCAATCAGTACTGGAAAATACCAAACCAATTACCAAAAAATTAATGATTGTGGAAATCCGAATAAGAAAATTTATCACAGCATAATAAATGCCAGATCGGCGGGTGCCATATTTAACCTCATCTTCATCAATGATCTCTGCCATACACTGATCATAAAAATAAATACCCCCTCCTAAGCCTATACCCTCAAAAATCGCAATAATTAACGCCATTTCGAAACTAGTAGCGAAAGCAAAAAATAATACGGGGATTGTCCAAACCACAATACCAATCATTCCACTGATGCGAGCTCCTTTCTTCCTACGTATAATTTCCCATAGTGGTGTTGAAGCAGCTGCAGAAAGAAACATGACAAGAAGTATAACTCCAATTAATTCTGAATCTTTTATCCCAACGGCATATGTCATATGTAGAGGAGCTAAAGTTGGTAAAATATAAATAACCATCCACGTACCAAGTCCTGGAATCAAAAACCATAAAAAGGATTTATTTTTAAAAGAAGATTTCAATGTAGTTCTGAAAGACATGGCGGTTTCCGCATCTCTTGAAAATTCTTTAGGTTCACGAACGCCCCATTTCAATATAATGAAGTATGAAATCAAAATTATAATTGCGGCAACGATTCCTGTTATTTGATATTGAGTTAACGTTTCTGGACGATTATATCTATTTGTAATATCTTCAATGATAAGGGTGGGCACAACAAAAGCAAAAATTGTAGCTATCATCGTGAAGCTTATGCGAATTTTCCCAATAGCACTTCTCTCTTCCATTTCAACAAACATTTCCGAAAACAGCGCGTTATAATTTAAATTAAAGGATGTAAAGACGGTATCGTATGCAATGAGGATAATCAATAGGTAGAAAAAATTGATTATATCCGAATTAAGACCAAGCGGAGGAGTAAATAACATTATCATTACGATCGCTAATGGAATAGTCGCACCCATCATCCATGGTACTCTACGTCCCCACCTACTTTTTGTTCTATCAGAAAGATACCCTATCATCGGATCATTAAATGCATTCCAAACGCTCCAACAAACAAATCCTAAACTGACCAACAAAACTGGAAGTCTTACTACAGTAAAGTAAAAAGTAAAAATCAAAAATTGAAAAGTAAATTGGGCAACAGTATCCCCTATATCCCCATTTGCAAAAGCAACTTTCATTCCTTTAGAAACTTTTTGAGATTCGATTTCACCCATAGAATCAACTTTTTTAAAATATATTATTGGTTATTATTTTCTCAATAATCCTAAGATATATATAAATTTTTAATAAAAATAGATTAAAAATAGATTAAAAAAAAAAAGAAAAAACTTTATTATGTGCTTCTTCTCTTCTGATCATGTAATTCTGTAAGCTTTCTTCTATTTTCCATTAATCTTTCTCCGTGTATAGGATAAAAATACAAACCTATAAAGGATATTATAAGAAGAATAAGAGGAAAAATGCCCATCAGAAATCGAAGTGCAAATATTGTATCTACTCCTGGGTTTGGTGTATATGTTTGCCAATCAGTGCTTGAAAATACTATACCTATAATAACGAAATTAAGAATTGCTGAAAATTTAATAATAAAATTCAAAACAGCATAATATATACCAGATCTTCGAGTACCATGTGTAATTTCATCTTCGTCAATGATCTCTGCGATACATTGATCATAAAAATATAGTCCACCTCCTAATCCAATACCATCTATAATCGCGACTAGTACTGCCATTTCAAAGCTAATTGAAAATGCTAATAACAAGCCACCAATTGACCAGACCACTACGCCAATCATTCCAGACATCCGAGCTCCCTTTTTTTTCCGAATATATTCCCACAATGGAGTTGAAGCTGCCGCAGAAAGAAATAAAACAAGTAGAACTAGCCCAATCAATTCTGAGTCATCTATTCCAACTGCATATGTCATGTGAAGAGGTGCCAATGCTGGTGTTAGACCGATTACCATCCATGTACCAAGTGTTGGTAATAAAAACCATAAAAAAGATTTATTTTTAAAAGAGGCTTTTAAGGTATTTGTAAAACTCAGTGCTGTCTCTGCATCTCTTGAAAATTCCTTAGGTTCACGAACACCCCACTTCAATATAATAAAATAGGTCACAAAAATGATGATTCCCGCAAAGATTCCAACTATTTGGTATTGAGTTAGCGTTTCAGGGCGATTATATCTATTTGTCAAATCATCAATAATAAGTGTGGGGAAAACAAAAGCAAATATTGTTGCTAACATAACACAACTTATACGAATTTTTCCTGTTCTACTTCTATCTTCCATCTCAATGAACATTTCTGAAAAAAGTGCATTATAATTTAAATTAAATGCGGTGTACACTGTATCGAATATAATAAGAACGACTAATAAGTAGATGAAATTTATCAAATCAGAGTTTAAAACGATCGGAGGTGTGAATAATAGAAATACAACAATCGCTAATGGAATAGTCGCACCCATCATCCATGGAACTCTACGACCTCTTTTACTTCGTGTCCTATCTGAAAGATAACCGACAACTGGATCGTTAACAGCATTCCATACACTCCAAAGGATAAACGCTAAGCTAATCCATAATACTGGAAGTTTTACCACAGTAAAATAAAATGTAAACACTAAAAACTGAAAGATGTTCAAAGCCACATTATCTCCCACTTCACCAAGAGCAAAAGCAACTCTCATTTTTTCTGTAACTTTATGATATCCGGTTTCACTCATATTTATCAACTTTTTTTATTTTATTTTTTTTTTAGTTAATTCAATTTGTTTTTATATAAATTTAAATGTTTAATTAATCAATTAAAAATTCTAAACCTCAAATAGTAAAACAAATAAGCATTGATGATAAATTGAAAAATTACTTATAAAATATATAATAACAAAGGTTATAATTGAAAAAAACAATTTTAAAAGAAAATTATGGATAAAAAATTTATTGTGGGTGTAATTGGTGCGGGGAGGATAGGAGCAATACATATTGAAAATTTACTCAAAACGATCCCAAGAGTGGAATTAAAAACAGTAGCGGATATCAAATTAGATAGTCACTTAAAGCAATGGGCTACTGAGATTGGAATACCAAATCTTACGGAAGATGCGAACGAAATCTTTAACGATCCCGAAATAAATGCCGTTATTATAGCTTCCTCTACGGATACCCATGTTAAATTTATTCAGCAGGCAGCTAAGGTAAATAAACATATATTTTGTGAAAAGCCAATAGATATTGATTTGAAAAGGACAAAAGAAACATTAAAAATTGTTGAAGACGCGGGTATTAAATTAATGGTGGGTTTTAACCGGCGTTTTGATCATAATTTTAAAAGGATTCATGATGCCGTTATTTCGGGCCAAATTGGGAAACCTCAGATCATAAAAATTACCTCACGAGATCCAGCACCCCCTCCAATAGAATATATCAAAATTTCAGGGGGTATTTTTATCGATATGACCATTCATGATTGGGATATGGCTAGATACCAAGCAGGAAGTGAAGTTGAGGAAGTGTTCGCAACGGGAGATGTACTTATTGATCCTGAAATTGGTGAAGCGGGGGATATTGATACTGCGGTTGCTATTTTAAAATTTAAAAATGGAGCAATCGGAATTATAGATAACTCCCGTCAAGCGATATATGGCTATGATCAAAGAGTGGAAGTTTTTGGCTCTGAGGGATGTGCCATCGCAGAGAACGATACACCTAACACTGTACGAATCTATAATGATGAAAATATAAATTCAGATAAAATTGCTTATTTCTTCTTAGAAAGATACATGGATTCCTACATTTCAGAATTACAACATTTTTTCTATTGCTTGGAAACGGATCAGGTTCCCTCTCCAAATGGACAGGACGCCGTCCAAGATCTATTAGTGGCACTTGCAGCCCAAAAGTCATTTAAGGAAAATCGACCAATAAAAATATCTGAAGTTGATTTATAGCTAGTAATTTTAAATTACATCACAGCTTTAATATTAGAGTCATTAAAATAGAGAATTTTTTAATAAAATAATCACATTTAATTATTAATTCTTAAAAAGCGCAAAAAGTATAAAGTGGTGTTATTATGAATTTAGATGATTTAAAAAGTATGAAAGTCCCTACCGCAATGATAAAGAAATTATTCCCTCCTAAAAAGAGTGTTTATACAGTAGATACCAACGGAGATGGAAAAGCTGATGGTATTAAACTTGTCGCTCTAAATGTTTTAATGCCTTTCGGTATCCCTGCGAAAGAAGATATCGGAGAGATTGAGGTTGATGAGATTGACCCCTCTGAATATGGAAAACTTTTACTTGATGGCGAAGAGATTGATATTTCTAAAAATTCAGCTAATATTAATTTGATCAAAGAAACTCTACGCTTTTATCATAAGGGAGAATCATTTAGTTTTAATGATGCTCTTGGTGGTAAAATGGGGGGCAGAACAATCGCTATGGGGGATCAAATAATAGTAGTTTTCAAATTAGATGAATCATTTTTAACTAAATTGATAGAAGGAAAACACACTATTTCAATCGAATCAAATAAAGTCCCCAATATCGAAATTGGCTTTGAATTAACCAAAGATAACATGAACCAAAAATTTACTCCCTAATCGTTCTAAATATTTTTCTTTTTAATTTTTATTTTTGTACTTGAGTGTATTTTTAAATCTATAAATTACTCTTATTTTTAAAACCTTTAAATCTTATTCCGACGAAAATTGGAATTATCGCATCCGTAAAAATGTCGGGGTTCGGGAATAGTCGGGTAAAAGAATCTGAAAACCATCTTCTTTGGCGACTTCAGGAAATGTCGAGTAAAAATCAACGCCTTTTGTCATGGTAAAGATGCGTGTTTTTCCAATCATGTCAGGTCTTCCAAGCTTATAAGCCGTATTGATTTTCAGAAGGTCTAAGATCAAGATTAAGTAACGATGCTTGGAAACCATCTCTAAGCCACGCACATTGGCTCGTCTTGCATGATATACCACGGTAATATGAGAAAATTGGCGCTCGATTTCGGATCTAATATTCATCATTAGAATTAAATCTTCTTTTGTCCAATCAGAGGGAATGAAATCCCTATTGACGTAGAAAAACTCGGTTAGTTTCAGTATATTTTGATTCTTTACCGATTTTCTCGAATTTATTAGAGGGATTATCCCTTTATCGAAGAGCCACTTTAAAATCTCAATGGAGTAAGGACCTGCGTCAGCCAGAATTACCCGGGGTTTCTCAAAACCTAACTGAAAAAAATGGGTAAATGTCTCTTTAAACGTGGTATGTTCGTCCGTATTTCCCGGAAACAGCTCGCAATAAAGTGGAACGGAACGATTGCCGCAATAGGCGTAAATTGTAGAAACCTTGTATCCCACGCCATAAATTTTTTTTTTATGGGTACAAAATCCCGCCTCAGGATCGTTATACGACCCTTT
>SDNV01000213.1 GCA_004524515.1 Promethearchaeota archaeon | reverse complement strand
TTAAGCGCTTATGTCGTGAATAACCAATAATAATTTTATTTATTCTTTTTTCTTATTTTTTTATCAAAAATATTATTACGATTGAAATATTGATAATCCTATCAATTTTGAGTTTAGATTTAATATGACAGATAAACAAAAGTTAAAATTAATGAAAATGTGCGAGCATTGGGCATCACATAATGATTCCCACGTAGAAAGCTTCAAGAAGTGGCATGATATAGCGAAAGAAATGCAACTGAATTCTGTTGCAGAAGATCTCTCGAAAACAATAGATGCAATGAACAAATCAACAGAATTTCTATTATCAGCAAAACAAAAATTAGAAAGAGAATAAGGATTCTCTAAATAAACATGTTGATTAATGGTAGGAGTTCTCGTTTAAAGTAATCTATCTTTTCTTTCACTAAATCAGGGAATTCTGACAGCAGCCATAGATATACTGGTATATTTAATTCAGAATACTCAAATAATTTCTCACCCCTTATTGTGAACGCATTTAGAGGAAAATCTAAGCTCATGGTGCTTTCTCGTATAAGACCTATGGACTCATGGAAATTAGCAAGAGTTTGCATAATTAATGCCGTATTATTTAGCAAAGATTCATCGTTACTATTTGTAGTGTAGGTTCCAAAGATGAGACCGTCAGTAGAAATTAAACTTGATGCTTTAGCTTTTATTGAAAGACTAAAATCTTCCAAAATATTCTCGATGATCTCTGAAGTTTCTGATACTTTTTTGAGCGCAGAACTAAACATGTACATAATCGTCTCTTTTTGATAAATCGTGGTATCCATGAACTCTATCGAGAAATTATCGAATTCTGAATTTATTTGGTTAAATTTATTTCGTATAGCTTGAATGTTATTTTGCCAATCAGTGGTGTTGCGAAAATCTTGGTCACTTTTGCTTGCTACTACTAGGATCGGCGGATGTTCACTTAATTCACTTAAAGATTTTAATACTTGTCTAAAGTAATTCGCTGACTCCACAAATCTCTCAGAGTCTTGAACATCTATAACATATAGTACTAAATCTACCTCTGTGAAAAATAATTCAGGGCGGTTAAAGTAGAGTTTTTCTCTATATTGCACTTGACCCCCTAAATCCCATGAAATAATCGGATAACCAAAGAAATCTAATTTTTCTCGTTTCACTCCTCTTGTTGGCAATAAAGACTTGATAATTGAGAATTTATCTTGTAAAACCGCTAAAATCGAAGTTTTTCCTCCATTATCTAACCCGATCATTAGTAATTTTTTATGAGATTTCATCTGATCCCGTATTGATTTTTCAACAACCTTCGCAATTTTGGTCCATTTAATGAGAATTTTAGGAGGGATTTCCTTGATATCAGGGAGCTTGTCTTCGGAAATATTTGCCAATTCCCCTATGTTTTTAAATCCGTTTTCTATTAGTTTATCCGAAGAAATTTTATCTATTCCTATTAGTGTTTCTGGTTTAAAATTGAGTACCTCTTCAATCTCATTAATCATAACGGAACTCTTAAAGAAATCTTTAACCTTTACTTTTTTAAAATCGTTATCAGACATGACTTATCGGATCTGATTTCTTTGTAATTCTTAATTAAATAAATTAATCAAGCTTTTATTTATCATGAAAGTTCGAATTTATAAAAGTTTTGTTTTAAAAAAACCAATAATTATTTATTCTTATTCTTTTAATATAGATTTAGAATAAATCTGCTTGATAATTATCGGTTTAGGTATTAAAACGTTGTCAGAGAGAGTTCCAGAGAATATCGTAATTTGTATTGATACCTCAAGATCTATGTTTAGATCTGATTATAAACCGAGTCGCTTTAGTATCAGTGTAGATGCAGTCAAGAAGTTAATCAGTGAAAGGTTAGAAATAGACGCAAAGACTTCGTTTTCTATCGTGAAATTTTCTAATAAACCAAAAAAAATGCAAAATTTTACGAATATTAAAGATGATTTATTTAAAGAGTTAGATTCATTGGAGATGTCTGGACACTCTGCCATGGGAGAAGCCTTAGGATTATCAATAAAAATATTAATAACAGAATTAAGAAAATTAGCTGCTAAGATACCACGTATTCTCTTGGTTACAGATGGGAACTATTCAAAAACGTCTGTAGATCCCCTTAAAATGGCAAGATTAGCTCAAGGACTCAATATAAAAATTGATTCCTTTCGTTTAGGTGAGTTGTCAGGTTCTAATATCTTAAAACGAATATGTGATATTACCCAAGGGAATTATTATTATAGTAATGATCCTGAATCGTTATATCGATCTGCACATGATTTAGCTATCTCAAATATAAAAACATATGGAGCTAGTAGTCAATCCCCGATCGAAAGCCCAGCATTTCTGAGAAAAATTGCAGCAGATCTTTTAAGAGTTCAAGATTTAACAAAGGGTCAAGAACAAAGATTATTACAAATAAGGGGTTTAGCAGATTATAAAAAATGTTCTATTTGTTTTTCGGATACAAATCCCTATACTAAAAGTTCTTTTTATGTAAGCGGAAGGTATTGTCCGAATTGCCAAGCTCCCTATCACATCCATTGTTTATCAAGTTGGGCAGACTCACAAAAAGACATTAAAATGAAACGAGCTGGAACTGTAAGGTGCCCTCATTGTTTTTATCTAATTAAGATCCCAACAGAAGTAACTCAAATTCAAAAATTAAAGAGTCTCTCAAAACCAGCTTTAAAACAATCTAAAATTGATGAGGGCCCCCAAGAAGAAATAGCAGAATTAATAGGATTTCAAGATTTAGATGCTGATGCAATTTTTAGTTCTTGTCCTGTTTGTAGCTTAATTTTTGAAGAAGGTCAAAAAATTGTGAGATGTACAAATTGTAATGTTCATTATCACGAACATTGTTTTAGTAAACTGCATAATGGTCATTGTAAGTCTTGTGATGCAATTTTAAAGTTAGAAAAATAAACTACCATGCCAAGTATAGACTATTTCGATTATAATGATATTAAGGTTGGATTTGGAACTTTCAAATATCCTCCCGTGTTAATTGGGACGATGTTTTATCAAGGTCAAAGACTAATCGAATATAATGATCCAGCTAAATTTAATAAAGAAAAAGCTCTGAAACGGATCAATAAACAATTTCAATTGTCGAATCAATATAAAATACCCGCACTTATAGAAATCTCAGCGGATACTCCTGATGCGATGGTTAAATACTTGGAATTTTATTTTGATCATTTTAAACCCCCATTGGTATTAGGTGGAACCATCGATGCTAGAATTGCGGGATTAGATTATTTACATGAAAATGGTTATAAACGTGAAGATTATATTTATAATGCCATATCAAACTTAAAAAATGGAAAAGAATTAGAGCAATTCAAAAAATTTTCGATTCAATCTGCTGTAATTTTAATTTTAGCATCACCAAATATGACTTCAACACAAAGATTCTCGTATATTACAGAAAAAAGTCAACCTAACAACGAAAGTATTTTAACTGGCTTACAAAAATTAGGAGTTGAGCGAATCTGGGTTGATGGTGGTGTTGTGAACATTGAAAGTTTGGTACACATCCTTGAGACCCAAAAACTCATATCTACATCTCTTAGTTTACCAGTAGGTACGGCATCAAATTTATTTCTATTTAAATATTCATCTCCTCGGTTAAACATTAAATTTCACACCCGATATCGAAGATCAAGTATTATGTTTATCGCTAGTTGGTATTCAAATTTCATATTCTATGGAGCAATTGAGGATGCAACTGAATGTTTTGCATCAGCCGCGCAATCATTTGAATTTAAGAAGACTTGTGAGGAAACAAAGGTTAAATTATTAGACTGAAAAATTATAAAATTCTAAACTAAAACATAAAAAGACTAATTGTGTTACATAAAATATATGAACTTAGTATTATTTTCCTAAATTGATTATTAATTATACCACAACAAATAAGGAAAAATAATGTTTAATCACGACGATAAAGAAGTACAGGAAGCTAATGCAAT
>SDNV01000212.1 GCA_004524515.1 Promethearchaeota archaeon | reverse complement strand
TAATCCAAAAGTTTCGAAACTACCAGAGAAAGATAGAGTTTTAGCCGTCAAAAAAACTCACGAAAATGGTGGTGATTCAGGGTCTTTAGGTTGGGGTTATAAATGGGATGAGGCAATTGCTAAGAAAACATTGTTAAGAACGCACACAACTGCTACTACTATTAGAAGATTAGCAGAATATTATAGAAATAATGAAGTTCCTCCCATAAAAGTATTTTCAATTGATAGAGTTTTCCGAAATGAAAAAGTTGATAAATCTCATTTGGCAGAATTTACTCAAATAGAAGGAATTGTTATTGGAGAGAGGGTTACATTATGTGATTTAATTGGAGTAATTACAGAATTTTATAGAAAAATTGGATTTGAAAAAGTTATTACTAGGCCAGGATTTTTCCCATACACAGAACCAAGTATGGAAATTGCTGTTTATTATGATAAATTAAATGAGTGGCTTGAAATGGGAGGATCAGGAATATTTAGACCAGAAGTTACATATCCATGGGGTATTAAAAATCCCATCAGGGTCTTAGCTTGGGGTTTAGGACTTGAACGTTTAGCAATGTTAAAGTTTGGTCGAAGCGATATTAGAGATTTATATATTAATCCAATTAAATGGTTAAGACAAGAATCATATTAAGGAGGAAAATAAAAATGCCAACACTAGAATTAAAAATGGAGAGATTAGAAAGGTTAGTTGGGAGAAAATTAGATATTAACGAGTTAGAGTACGATTTACAATGGATAAGCTTAGATTTAGAAGATGTAAATAAAGAAGAGCAAATAATAAAAGTAGAATATAACCCAAACAGACCAGATTTTTCATCTCCTGAGGGGATTGCTAGAGCTCTAAAAGGATATTACGAGATTGACTTAGGAGTACCATCATATGATATTGGGCAAGGCAGGGTTGTAATGAATGTTAATCCTATTGTTAAGAAAGTTAGACCCTATATAGTATGTGGAGTCATAAGAAATATTGATTTGGATGAGGATGAGGTAGCTACCTTAATGAATATCCAGGAGCAGCTCCATTGGGCTGTTGGAAGAGATAGAAAAAAGGTTGCCATCGGAGTGCATGATTTTGATAAAATTTCTCCTCCTTATAGATATACTGCTCTAAAACCAGACTTAGTCAGTTTTATCCCTTTACATGGAGACGGAGATTCAATGAATCTAGAAGAGATTTTATTATATCACGAAAAAGGTATCGAATATGCTCATATTTTAGAGGGAAAAGACGTTTATCCAATATTATTTGATAAAAATGATGAGGTTATCTCATTCCCGCCTATTATTAACGGCATACTTACTACTGTAACTGATGATACTAAGAATTTATTTTTAGACCTAACTGGTACCGATTTTAACGCAGTCAATTTAGCGCTAAATATCTTATCAACAACTTTAGCAGATATGGGAGCGCAAATTGAAAACGTTACTGTTAATTATCAAGGAGAAAAAGAAATTATTACCCCTAATTTAGAGCCAAAAAAGTGGGAAGTCAATATTGATTATATTAACGATTACATTGGATTAAAACTAAAACCCGATGAAATGATAAAATGTTTTAAAAAAGTTAGATTAGATGCTAAAAAATCAAATAAAAAGGGATATTTAGATATATTTGTACCAGCCTTTCGAGGTGATATAATGCATCCCGTTGATTTTACCGAAGAATGTGCTATTGGTTATGGATATTCTAAGTTACCAAGAACGATTAAAGAAGGTTGCATAGGAGAATATCATCCTATTCAAAATTTTGCTAATAAAATTAGGACAATAATGATCGGTGCGAAATACTTAGAAGTATTAAATTTTACTTTGAGTAATTCTGAACGGCAATATAATTACATGAATAAAAAATTTGTCGAAAAATCTAATATTCAGATTGCTAATCCTGTTTCAAGAGAATATGATACTGTTAGAACAAATATTTTACATAAATTAATGGAAACCTTACTCTTCAATAGATCTGAGGAAAAGCCAATAAGAATTTTCGAAGTTGGAGATATAATTCTATTGAATGCTAAAGCAGAGACAGGTGCTGATAGAACATTACATCTTGCTGCTGTTAGTTATCATGAGAATGCTGATTTTACTGAGATTAGGTCAACATTAGATTTTATTACGACTGCTTTAGGTAAATATAATGATATTGAAGTAAAACCAGGGAAAAATTCTACTTATATAGATGGCAGGTATGGTGATATTTACTTATCAGGCAAGAAGATTGGTGAAATAGGTGAAATTCATCCTGAAGTTTTATTGAATTTCAAACTGGAATTTCCTGTAACAGCTTTAGAATTAAATTTACAGAAGTTTTTATAATAGAGTTGTTAAATTACTATCCTTTTTCATGATTAACGGTATCTAATTTATAAAGATACTTCTTCAAATATAATATTACGAGAGTTCCTCCAAATATCCCAATGAGAATGAAACTTCGGAAATATAGTATTAAGATCAAAGGACTTGCTTTTAAATTTGGAAAAATTCTTAAATATTCTTCAAGGGAAGGATTAAAATAAATTAATGCAACAGATATTAATCCTAATAAAATAATTATATTTGCTTTGATAAAATCTATTCCTTCCTTATCCATTTTCAAAAAAGGAATATATAATAATAAAACTAAGGGAAACAGAATTATGAACACTCTAATTCCAAAAGAACTAAACAAAATAAAAGATAATGATAAATAGGAGAATTTTATTTCCAAAAGGATCTTTTTATTAATCGTTAATAGAATTGCTATTATTAGGTTGATAAGTATAAATATAGGATATAATAAAAAGATATAATTAGATAAGTCAAAATCTCTTAAATAATAAATTATTTGATTATAAGAACTTCCATGCTGAGTTCTATAAAACAATTTAATACCATCAAGAATGAGAGAAGGATATATTAAAAGAAGAAAATTCTGAAGTATAAAATTGCCAATAATTATGAGATATTTGTTAAAATTCTCAACTTTAAGCAATTCTTTAAATTTGATATCATTAAATAAGTATATTAGCAAAAATAAGATAAGATAAACAAAAAACGCTGTTGCGAGGATAAAAAGACCATAGTTTATTAAATAATATTTAAGATTTTTTCTTTTCTCCTCTTTTCTATATTCAATTTCTCTCTTTATAACATAAAAGAGAAGGACGGCAACTATAAATTTGAATTGATTAAGATAAAAAAGTCTAAATATTAACCATCCATTCGAAATGATTATTAAAAAGATAAATCTATGAAATCTTTTCTCCAAATTTTTTAAAATTAAAATATCATTGAATAATTTGACAAAAATCATCCCAAAAATAATGCTAGTAACGTAAAATAAATAATTTGAGATATAAAAAGGTAATAAGCAATATGTAAATGCTAAAATGGTGGCAAATACGGGTAAGTATGGGTAATAATCTACTTTATAGAGATCTTTTGGGTTATTCAATACTAGTCTACCCGCTTGATAGACAAGATAAAAATCCCCATGAAATTCACCTTGATGAATTAAGAAATCCTGAAGTATAAGATATAATAAAGCCCAAAATAGAATACAAACAATTGGAATTATCAAATATATATTTTTCTTAATATTCTCAAGAAAATTGTCTAATTTCATTCAAATTTTCCGAATTTTGTAAGTTATAATGTATTATTATCTTAAAATTATTTTGCCTCTCAGTCTTATTTTTACAATTCCTATCAAAACAAGCAATAATTTTTTAAAATTCAATTTCGATTTGCCTCCGATTCGGTTATAATATGTTATTGGTATTTCTCTAATTCTAGCTTTACATAAAACACATCCATATAATAACTCTTCAACTATTTCTGGATTAATTGAGATAAAATTATCAAAATTAAGTTTTGATAATGTTTCCTTTTTAAATGCTCGAAATCCACTTGTACAATCTTTTAAATTAATTCCTAAAATCTTCCGAATTATAAAATTGGCAAATAAAGTAATAAATCTTCTAATTTTATTCCT
>SDNV01000060.1 GCA_004524515.1 Promethearchaeota archaeon | reverse complement strand
TTTCGGAAAAAAGCACTAAAAAGTCATAATTCCAAAAATGAAACGCAGAGAATGAGATATAGAGAAGATATTAATTCTCTTGGATTCTCTGATAATGAGTTCAAAGATTTTATGAAAAAATGGAAAAATGAAAATCTTTAATCTCAAAAGTTCATTATATTCTATGTTAACATAATTTATAATGACTAATTACTCATCCTATAACTTTTCAATCAGATTTTTACTTTAACATTTCAGTAAAAAATCCGTTCTTTTAGAACGAATAATGATGTTGAAAACAAAATCGTTTAAAAGAGATTTTTATTAATTTATCAAATTTGTAAAAACCTAAATCGATTTTAATCAATGTCAAAACCAGATTCTTATTTTGATTGGCAATTAACTTTCAGAAAAAAAGCAGATCAAATTCACAAGGAAAATCTTAAAAAATTACCGTTAAATGCTAGGATAAATCTTAATTCACTGGGAATTTCAGATAATAATTTCAGAGAATTCATGAAAAATTGGAAAATAAGAAATCTTTGAATATGAATAGGATCATTTTATGAGGATAATTTCAAATTCTATAGATATTGTTAAAACTTAATGAGGGATAATTAGCTTGAATATAGCGATTCATATAGATAAAAGTGATCTTGATTTCCAATTAGTATCTCTTTTCGAAAAAGAATGATGTAATTAATAGGTTACTGTATTATTTTGGAGAAAAGAATAATGAAATTATGGAATTAAAACATGATATTGAAAACAAAATAGAACGAGTAATAAAGTTATATAAAATAATTTAATCCAAATTTAGTACTATACATATTCAATAGTGCCAGGAGGTTTTGGCGTTACATCATAGAATACACCTTTAGTTTCAGGATATGAGAATAATTCTTGTTGAATTTCTAATATTAACTTTAATGACAAATTAGTCACACTTGCCGTTCTTGCATCAATACTATTAATACTCCTAATTATAACATCATAATCCCCGTTTCGTCTACTTTGAACTTCATAAAATAATCTTGAATATCCTTTCAATTGTTGAGCAATTTTCGTTAGCTTATCATAATTCCATTCACCTTTTGCAATAAGAGGAACCTCATATGATCGTTTTCCATTTACAATTCCTGTTACTTTTTTATAGAGTACATTTTCACTGATAGCTGCGAATACTTGGAATGGTTCTTGTTCATTTTTTTCATTAATTATCATGGTTTTACCAAATTTCTCCTTATAATACTCTTCTACTTCGGTTTCAACAATATCATGTACCTTTTTTTCAAAAGGTAAATTCTCAGGAGTTACGGGCCCTATTATTCTTGCTGATAGAGCGGGACCTGGAAAAGCTTTCCTATACACTAGTTCCTGGGGCATATTTAGATACTCAAGAATTTTCCGCACCTCAAATTTTGTAAGACTTGCAACAGGTTGAATGGTAGCTTCAACCTCGTATTCAATATCTACATTATGTTGACTTTTAACAAATCCATTGAGATGAGTTTTTTTCAAGGATAGTTCTTCTTGACTAGACATTGTTTCTTTCAAATCAGTGATTTTTACTCCAAAACTCTCTTCAATGTCAGGTAAAATTGTTCCATCTGCTAAAAGATCGCAATTCTGTTCCTTTATAACTCTACTTATCGTGTCAGAATATGCATTTTTGAATAATTTTCTCTTCTTTTCAGCATCTTCCTCTCCAAAAATTTTTGGCAAAAACTCTTCTCTAATGTCTAAAATAATGACATCTGGAAAGAGTTTCTTAATATAATCACGTTCTTCAATTCCTCTTATAATTCTCATAAGACCATGATCGATGAAGATTGGAATCATATTAATTCCCGCTTGTTTGAGCAGAATATATGTCGCAGAGCTGTCTATTCCGCCAGATAAAGCACAAAATACCTTTTTATTTGTAGCGTGTTTTCGTAAAAACAGAATTGCTGCATCAACAAATTTTTTAGGCTCTCGGGGAGGATCGATTAAACGATGATTTAACATAAAATAAATAAGGATTGATATTAAAAAAAGGGCTTTTATTAAACAGATATGATAAACAAAAATGGAAAAAATGGATTTTTTTTGGTTATATATTCATAAAATCAAGAAGATTAAGAAAAAATTTATATAAAAATAATCTATATCTTTTATAATAATGACTTCGTATACTACTACTTCAAACACATTGTTACGCGTCTTAGGCGGAGTAGTATTAGTAGTAGTATTATAAAGCGAGCAAGCGAATCTGACCTTTTTCTTATAAAATTTTCATGGATTTGTTTGCTTGTCGCGTGAGATTTATTTGAAAGAGGTCATATTCGAGTTATTTCTTGCTTAGGGGTCTAAAAAACTAAAAATAACAACAACAAAAGGAGGTGTAATATGACTGTTATTGGTGATAAACAAGCTATTATCACAGATATTATTGAAAAAGCTTTTGATTATAGTGAAATATTTGATACCACTAAATTTCCAATATCGGCAGAATGTTATCTTTTTGATAAAGAAATAGGATGGTGATAACTTAGAAATTTTATATAAATTTTTTAATTTTAAGCAAAGTTTCTGGATTTTATGATATTACAATAATTGGATGATATATTAAAGATTAATTTTTAATTTCATTATCTATATTCATTTATATCCTTATCCAGATAATTTAACCAGAAGATTTATATATCTGGTTTGATATTTTAATAATAACACTATTACAATAGCAAATTTAAATTAATTTGTACCCAAGAAAAAAATATTGAGGTTTAGTTTATATGGAACTTTCAGTAGATTTTTATGATAAAAAAGAAAAAAAAAGAGAGGATAAACCATTTAATGAGTTTTCTTATAGATATATATTCGATATGTCTAAAAATGTGCCAGCAGAAATAGAAATTGAAGAAGAAATTCGATTAGGTTATCTATGGAAGAAATATAAGCAAAGATCTAAATAATTGTAAAAAAAATCTAAATTATTACTGAATAACTTTTTCTATTCTTAATACTGCTTCTTGTATTCTTTCAATTGGTTGAGTTAAAGCAAATCTTACAAAACCTTCTCCATATTCTCCAAACCCAATTCCTGGTGTGATGACTACACCAACATTTATTAGTTTTTTAACAAATTCCATGCTATTCTTCTCTCCTTCTGGAATTTGGGTCCAGATATAGAATGTGGCTTTAGGCTTTTTAGTTTTCCAACCAATTTCGTTTAAACCTTTGATTAAAATATCTCTTCTTTCTTGATAGATGTCCATTGTATATTGAACAATTTCTGGCTTTTTCTCAGATATATATTCATTTAAGCCTTTAATAACTGCCTTTTGTATAAAAATGGGTCCTCCAGAATCTATTTGGGATTTTATTTTCCTCAACCCCTCAATAATTTCAGCATTGCCAGCAATCCAACCACACCGAAATCCTGTCATATTAAACATTTTTGAGGAACTATTTATTTCTACATGATTATTATTGATTTGAAGTATGCTTGGAGCAATATAGTCATCGAAAGTAAATTCGGAATAGGGATTATCGTACACAATAAAAAAGTTATAATCCTCAGCATAATCACACACTTTTTTTAAATAATCTTTTGGAGCGATCGCGCCTGTGGGATTGTTGGGATAATTTAAATACATCAACTTAGCTTTTTTAAGTATTTTAGTATTAACATTCTCTAAATCAGGAAGAAAATCATTCTCTTCTTTAAGTGGTAATAAATATGGATTCCCGTCGCATAGTTTAGTCGCGCCATTTTCATAGACGGGATATCCTGGATTGGGACACAAAACAATATCTCCCGGATTGATAAAAGCTCTTGCGATATTTGCTACTCCTTCTTTTCCTCCAGAGACATGGGAAACTTCGGAATCGGGATTTAAATCTACACCATATCGAACTTCATTCCATCTTGCAACTGCCTGGCGGTAATCTTCCTCTCCCATGCTCGTAGGATAATTCTGATTTTCAGGAATTTTCACTTGTTCAATCATTTCATTTAAAATTAATTCTGGAGTGTTTAAATCGGGGTCTCCAATACCTAAGGGGATTAAATCAATCCCTTGCTTCCTTTTTTCTGATTTTAATTGCTCTATTTCAGCAAATATATATGGAGGTAATCTTCCAATCCTATCAGCATACTTTATCTTTATTGCAAACACCATGTATATAAAATATGATTTAAAAAAGTGTGTGGTTAATCATTAATAAAATTTTAAAAATTTTTGGAATCCTTATTTCTTTCAATTTCATATTCAATCGAATCTCTCTCTATTCGCCAAATATGACCGCATATTCCACAAGCATATTTCCACCCATAAATGTTGGGATTTTTCATTATGATATTTTCTCGATCAATAATTTCACGTATTTTATTACGATCCTTATTAAAACAGTTAGGACATTGTCGTCTTATTCCTTTTCTAATTTCCTCTAATATTATTTTAATTTTAGAAGCTTTGGGTTTGAAGGGCTCTTTCAAGAAATCATCTATCCCATTAGGCTCTGTTAAAGGTTCAAATGCTTCTTCTTGAAATTCTGGCATCTTTAAATATTCAAAAAAGAGTTCAGATAATACTTTATCTATAGTTTCACCAGTTTTTAATTGTTCTGATAGTGAATGTTCAATCTCCTTTAATTTACTCAAGTCTTCATAATCTAAATAATGTAATTCTCCTACTTGGAGGTGTGGATAATTCGTTTTAGTTTTAAGTTTCGATAGAATAAAATGTGAATATTCTGTTATCAAATAGCTTAAATTTAATCGAATTTCTTTTAAATTTTCAAGTCGAAATTCTCCTCCATGTTGGGATACCCATTTCTTAACATCAGCCAAATTTTTTAATAATTCTTTATTTGTTTTCAATTCAATAATTTTTTGCTTATTTTCAATAAGACCATAAACTAAAAAAGGTGCTCCACCATTACCCGTTTTTTCAAGAAATATATCCATCATATCTGCCAATTTATTAAAATTCTCAAAAATATCCTCATCAATTAAAATAAAAAATATTCCCGCATTCACACCAATAAATAATCCTTTTTCCATTGATACCTCTTGATTTTTATCAAATTTTTCTTTTTCTTTCCAGGTAAAAGATGTTCTCCATTTGATAATATCAAAACTTTTCTCTCTATATATCAAGGAAAAATTCCAAATATATCTTTCTTTTGAAAGATGATGTATAACTCCTTCTGGAAATAAAGAGTCCTTATCTTTTCTTTGATCTTCCGCTGTCAAAATTTCATCTGTGAGATTATGTTCTATATGAGTGAAATTTCTAAGATGATTAGTTATTATCCCAGGAGGCGAATCTCCAATTACAATTTGATATTCAATAAATCGAATCCTTTTCACCTTAAGTGGTTATAATTTAAATATAGCGAAGACTAATTACTATTTAGATGTTAATATAATAAACGCACTTTTTAAAATAATTTTATTGCATTTCTTTAAATAATAATTAGAATTTTACATATAAGAAACATAAAAATAAAAAAAAAATTAATTTTGTAGTTATTTTAATTGGTGGATTATAAACATAATTCATCCACTTTTTCTTGATTCGCCTTTGCTTTCTCTGGAGTAATATCATACCATTTAATAAACACAATCATAGCGATCAGCATAAATACAAAAGGAATAATCCCAAAATGTAGTTGAATTCCAAAAGTAGCTAAATCTGATTGAGTAGCAGCACCTTCTTGAAAGCCTGTTAAAGAATGTACTATTACAAATGTAATGGCTTGCGCTAAAATACCCAGTCTGCCGAAGAATTGCTGAAATCCCATATATATCCCTTCTTCACGTTTTTCGGTAATGCATACTGATTCGTCGATTACATCGGCCAAAACTGGTGCCAACATGACCCAAAACCCTCCAAGAGCTATTCCCCAAATTATAAGTACTATTATAAGTACAAAATAGTTGGTGATAAAGGATAATGGGATACTTATGAACGCAAGGAATAAACCAGAGATCATTATTATTTTTCGATTATTATTTGTTTTTCTCGCTAATTTCATCCATAAAGGAATTGAAAAGATTGCCCCTAAAAGAAATCCTGCCATAATTAAAGTCATAGAACTAGCTTCCATTTTCATTACAAACCGGATAACATATGGTATAGATGACTGAACGCATATTACTAAACTTCGATATAATGTATAAGTTATTATAAATATGACAAAATTTCTTTGTTTCAAAGCGGTTCTCAGAGATTTAAAGAAGGAGCTACGTTTTTGCTTATCATGAGTACTCAGATACCGGTCAATTGTCTCCTGATCCTCTCGACATCCTGGAATTGATATCACTAACAAAATAAGACCAACGATCATCATTACTCCGGCTTGAATAACATATGTAATCGGGACTCCAAAAGTAATAAAAAGAGGGGGCACAATTCCTCCTGCAACAATCCCCAAAACACCAACAGGCGTAGCAATGGCGTTAGCAGTTCGACGCTCTTCTATTGATCTGAATTTATCTGGATAAAGGGAAGAAAAGCTCACGAAAAATATTGAGGCAAACGTATCATAAAAACATGTGGCAAAAAGAAGCCAGGCAAATAGTATCCAAGCTCCTGATTGCGGATCAACATTCGGAGGTGAAAATATAAGAATATAACTAATAACCCATACCACCCCACCAAGCATGATCCAAGGAAAACGCCTTCCCCATTTTTTAGTGAATTTGAATGGTCGATCAGTCAAATAACCTACAAGCGGGTCATTTATAGCATTATATACCGCAAAGAGAATATATCCTAAACCCACAAGTAGAACATTTAATCCAATCTCACTTTCATAGTAATAGAAACCAAAAGCCGTAAATGCCATATCCATAAATTCATTGAGAGCTTTAGCAAAACCGTATGAAGCCATATTTTTTTTAGTATGTTCAATTTTTAAAGGTTTTATATCTGACATTATCATTGCCAAAATTATTTTTATTAAAAAATTTCAATTGTTTTTTAAATATTAGATAAAAGGATTTTTAAAATTAATGTCATTTTTATTTTTTTGAAAAAACTGCTAAGAAAAAATTTAGCTTCTATTACTTCGAAGCTTGATTTAATTCTCACAGTTGATTAAGTCATAAAAAATATCTGTGAAATAAACGAAAAACCAAAATTTCTTTCTAATAATACAAAAATTTTTAATTTAAAATTGTTTTTGAAATAATAATTACGTGATTTTGAATAATTATTATTAAATTGGATTTTAGTATAAATAATAGACGATAAGTTGTTACTTTCAAAATGGGCCGTAGAACTCGCATGAGACATGTTAAAAGGACTCCCAATAATATCTATTTTGTAGATGTACCCAAATCAGATTTAAAAACGGAAAATTTTGTAATTTTAAATGTGTCTGAGTTTGAGGCGATGCGTTTAAAACATTATATCAAACTCAATCAAAAAGAATCGGCAGATAAAATGGGAGTTTCTCAACCTACTTTTTCTAGAATATTAGAGAGTGCTCATCAAAAAGCAACCAAGGCATTAATTGAGGGCAAGACGATAAGAGTTTACGGTGGCAATATAAGTTTCAAAAAAATATTCAATGGGTATGGCTGTTTGAATTGTAATGCTGAATGGGAAGATCAAAATGCATCAAAAGAAAGAAAAGCCAATTGTCCAAAATGTAATTCCAAGAATACCTATTACTTAGTGAAAGAACCCATTTAATGATTACATTGGTTACCCACTTATAAACGGATATCGTTACATAATTAAATTATGGATTTTTAATTTATTTAATTTTAATTAGGAATACTAAAATCAAAGGGTAAATTAATGTCAGAACAATTTTGGTATAAAGTAGCAAGAACCGTGGCAAAAGCCGGTCAAATGCCAATGCCTATTAATGAAAATTTGATTGAATTATTACAAACCATAATGAATGAGGATCAAGCTAAGTTTATCGTTAAAGTTTTCAATAGAAAACCAAATTTAAGTATTGAGCAAATCAAAGAGAGGGTAAATTTCGATGAAGAATCCTTAGAATTAATGCTAAATAGTCTAATGGACGATGGAATTTTAGTTGGCGTACCTAGCCGAAGAACAGGTATTATGGTTTATCGACTATTAGGTCCTTTTCCGGGAATGTTTGAATATACTCTTATGAGGGGTGAAACAGGGGAGAAGCAAAAGAAGCTGGCTAAATTATTTGATAAATTATTTAAAGGGATGAGTGAAGCTACCCAAAAAAATTATGATTCTGTGGTAGAGGGATTTAAAAATTTTCCGCCCGTTAATCGAATAGTGCCCGTGGAACAAGAAATAGATGAGCTTCCTAAAGAGAACATCGTTCCTTATGAAGAAGTTTCAAAAATTATCGATAAGTACGACGATATAGCTTATACTCACTGTTATTGTCGGCATGAAAAAGATCTTTTAAATGATCCCTGTAAAGTTACACAAGAGAGAACAAATTGTCTTTTATTTGGTAAAAGTGCAATCTTTGCTATTCAACATAATTTTGGAAATCCCATTAGCAAGGATGAAGCGATAAAGGTATTGAAATTATCTGAAGATGAAGGACTTGTTCATAAAGCATTTCATGTCCATTTAAAACCGGAATTAGAGGAGGAGGCCATCTGCAATTGCTGTAAATGTTGTTGTGGTATTTTTCAAATGTATTATGGGGGAATCTCACCTTATCATTGTTACACCAGTTATATGGCAAAAGTCAAAGAATCAGAATGTATAGGATGTGGAACTTGTGTCGAAAAATGTCCCATGGAAGCAATAGATTTAATTGATGCAACGGCAATTATAAATGAAAATAAATGTATAGGCTGTGGAGTATGTGCCCATCATTGTCCTGAAACTGCAATTGCTTTAAATAGAACAGGACCAAGAGAGGTCTATGTTCCACCATTAAAAATAAACACAAATTAAATCTAAATATTTATAAACTCCTTAGAAGCCCATTCTGAGAAAAATATATTTAATTATGAAGGTTTATTTATCCTAAATCTTAAATGTCCCATTTTGTAAAGAATAAGTTATAAATATCAGAGAGAAATATTAATAATATCTAAGTTTAAACATTACTGCATATAGATATGAGGAGACTATTACTAAAAAATCCAATATCCATAACTATTTCATGATCTCCTCTTAAATTATATATATAACCTGGTGAAATACAATTTGGTTAAATTTACAGAAGACAATAAAATTTATATAAAAATTTTATATTGGGGAATGTGGGGTTCGGGAAAAACCACAATAGTAGATACTCTTTACAAATTAACAAAGGAGCAAAATAAGGATATTATTCCCGTTGGGAACTTGACAAAAATCGAGCGACCAAGCGGAGCAACTTTATATTTCGATAGAGGTATATTTCAATCTACTAAACAAAAACAAGTGTTCTATAATATTTGGACGGTTGCGGGACAAAGTAGCTTTTTTTCTTTAAGGGAAAGAGTATTTAGCGGAACCGATGGAGTGATTTTTGTGGTTGATTCACAAACAAAATTTTTTGAGGACAATATCGAATCTTTAAAGGAACTAAAAAATGTAGCAAGAGGAAAATTAATTAAAGAAATTCCCTTAATTGTTATGTTAAATAAACAAGATTTACCAGATGTTATACAAGAGGCAGAATTTTTACAAGTGCTTAAAGATGAATTACTATGGTATGAGCCTAATAATGAGTTACATATTTATAATCCTATAATATATGAAACCTGTGCATTATATAACTTACGAAAAAATATTTATCGTAGTTTTGCAGAGTGTGCAAGGCAATTAATTAATAGAATTATACCAATAACTTCTAATAATCCCTAAATTTTAATATGCATAACAAAGTATGAAATTTAGAGACATTTTTTAGACTAATTTGCTGAAAAAGTTCTTAACATTCAATATTTTTTTAGATTTTAATTCCATAACAGCTCTTTCACATTCCACTTTAGCCAATAAACTATTATCAGATTCACGATATATATTATGAAGAAATTTTATTGAATTCTCTTCCAACTCCTTTATACGAGTTTTAATTATAATTTGGTCTCCGAATTCGGCAGAATTTACATATTCAATATTAATCTTTTTCACTGGAAATACAATTCCACTTTTTAAGGCATTTTCAATAGCGAGGGGATCTTGTATATTATTCATAAAACTGACAAATCCTTCTTCAAAATAGGCTAAATAGTTTTGAAAATGCACTATCCCAAATGCATTTATATCGTTGACTCTAACCTTTATTTCGATAGAATCTTCCACATTAAGTAATTCTTTTAAAAGAGTCTCTTCCATTTTAATCATCTCATACTATGGTATTTATTCAAACAATATCACTAAAAAATTCTGTTACTTTTATAAGCTTATTAGTGTTCATATCCATAATTAATCGAATAACTATTCCTTTAACACATAGTTTATCCTTTGATTTGATGCCCTTATAGCAGTCCATTGTCAATGTCATTGAAGTATTTCCAATTTTTAAAAACCTGGTATGAACTATAATCGTATCTCCAAATGTCGCGGAATTTAAATATTCGATTTCAACTTTTCTCACTGGGAAAACAATTCCCTTACGCGTTAATTCTCCAGCATTCTTTTTTAGTTTTGTAATAAAGCTTATAAAACCGTCATCGAAATAGTTCAAATATTTATTGGCATGTACAACCTGCATTAAATCAGTATCATCGACTCTTACTTCTATTTCCTTAAAGTCCTCCGTGTTAAGCAATGTATCTATGACTTTTTGTTCCTTTTCAATTAACATCAGATTTGTATAAATTTTTTAGTTTATTTATAATCTCTTAAATAATAAATATAAATATAAATCTTCACAAAAGTACATAAAAAAATTAGAAAAATGTGAAGCATTATTGAATAAGAAAGAAATTTTAACCATAATTAAAACTCTAGCTTCCGAAAGGGCTCCCTCCGGAATGGAAAAAGCTCGCGGTGAATTATTCAAAAAAGAAATGGAAAAAATTTTAAGTGACAAGGATATTCCAGTAAAAACTGACACTCTTGGAAACTATTTTGTTAGATTCAAAGGAACTTCGGGAAAAAAAGCCATAGCTATCTTATCTCATATGGATGAGATTGGAGGTACTGTGAGAAAAATCAAGAAAAAAGGTACTTTAGAATTCTCTAAAAGGGGAGGTTATGAAGGACGCTGGCTTGTTTCTCAAAAAGTTCAAATCCTAAATAAAGATGGTGCATGGATAAATGGTGTAATTGCGGGTAGGTCAACTCATTCAACTCCTAGTAAATTAAGAAGAAAAGAATTTATTGATCCTTTAGAATTGGAAATTTATATTGGCGCAAATAATAAAGATGAAGTGTTAACTGATTATAAAATCCATGTAGGGGCTCCAATCATATTTTATGGAGAATTTGGATTATTAAATCCTGAAATTAATGATAATATAATCGCGGGATATTCTATGGATAACTTAGCGGCTCTGACTTGTAGCATCGTTTTAACTCAAAAAATTATGCATAATTTAGTGAATGAATTTGGTATTATTAAAATTCCATATGATGTCTATATTGTTGCGACAACAAGAGAGGAAATAGGAACTGAAGGGGCATTATTTTTCATTAAAAATAATCCCGTAGATAAAGTTATAGCTATTGACATCGGTTTAGTAGAGGATCTCCCCGGCAGTGTTCATTCCGGGATTAAACTTACCGATGGGCCTGTAATTGTATGGCAAGATAGTAGTGGAAAAGGAGTCTACGATTATGAATTCTGTAAAGAGTTGGCGAATGTTGCAGAAAAAAATAAGATTAATTATCAAAATGGTGTATTTGAAATGTATGGTTCTGATGCAGGAAAAACTCAAAAATGGCTGGGAGTTCCGTCGGCGTTAATCGGTATTCCTATAATGTTTTCTCATAATGTGCCAGAAATTTCAACTCTTAGTGTAATAGAATCTGCAGCAGAATTAATTTATCAATATATAATAAAAATGAAATAGTTATTTTTTTATTTATAAAAACTTAAAATATAAAAAAATTGCAATCGTTCATCTTATGATCTCTTAGCCCAGAAATCGTCTTCAATAGGTTTACTTTTTATTTTTTTATTAAATATAATAATACCGATAGAGATTCCCTCTATGATAATTATCCAAAATGCAATAGATCCTATATTTTCTTTAATTAACTCAAAAAGTTCACTAGCAGCGGCCAAAGTCTCCTCATCTTCATCTAAAATTTCTTCTTTTGCTTCACGTGGTGTAAAAACACAGATTTTATAACAAATAGGATATAAATCTCGAGCTCCTGTTTCACCAGGAATATCATAAGGCCAATCCCCGATATGATCTCTATTAGCATCACATCTGGGGTAGTCATCCCAATAATTTCCCTTTTTAGCATTATACCATTGATTATAGGTTCCGTTATCCATCGCATTAATCCCGTTATTTGTAAAATTATTCTGATAAATTAAATTACCTGCCGTGGTCTTGTTAAAATCTAATCCTTTCATTGTATTATTAACTATATCATTGTCATAAAATGTATTGTTTTTACTTTGACCTATTACATATATACCATCATCTTCATTATTTGTAATATAATTATCTGACACTGTTATATTTACACAATTGTCCAATATTAATCCAGAACCATTATTATAGGATAAATTGTTATCGTAAATAGTTCCATTGTTTGAATTTCTTAATGTAATCCCCGCAGTACTAAAAACTCCTGCACTTGAATTATATATAGTGCAATTCTGAATGATAAAATATTCACTGGAATCTTCAATTAATATGCCTATTCCATATTTACCCGCATTAATAGTAATATTTTCAATAATATGAGGATTAGCCCAAGTGCCCGTATTATTCTGAATCCAATCTAAATCTATTGTTGACCAATTATCATTTTTGATATGGATAAATTGAACGTCATTTTCATCCCAATAGTTAGATAAAATTGGGTTTTGCACTATTTCAGTTTTGTTATGAGATAAAATTTGGTCATTATGTTCAGTATAAGATTTAATTTGATTTATTGTAAATAATGTTAAAATTAAAATAAAAACAGATAATAATAGCTTTTTATTTTTTATTTTCTTTTTGAAAAACATTATAAAAAATTCCTATAATTATTATTTTTGTAAATTAAATACTTTTAAAATAATATTAATTAAAATTAGAATATTGAATCTTTAAGGGATTTCTTATATAGTATATATATTTTATATATTTTTTATGTTTGAAATCGAAACCGAATAGTTTGGATTATAGTGTAAATTCTATTGAATTAAGATTTAATTAATTTAGACAATTCCTAAAAATTTGAAAATATTGAATATTTTATAAATAGAATTTTTTAATCTGCCCCAATTAAACTGTTAATGATGATTTCTGAGATATCTGAAGCATATTCACCTGTTCTTCTAATACTTTCTACAATATAACTAATTGCTATAGAAGATTCCGTCGTATAATTTTTAGTATGTGAGGGAAGCGCTTCACAAATTTTTATCAATTCATTTACCGATTCAATATTATAATTAGCTAAATGTATATTTTTTTGAAGCCAAGCATCCAGACTATTAGTCAGCAAATTTAAGGAAATTTTACTCGCTTTTGAAATATCGTTAATAAGATTTTCATCAATATCTTGTTCAATAATATTTAAAACATTTTTAGCGATTTTTACAGCATGATCTCCTATGCGTTCCAAAAACTTACTGAAAAATTGGTATTGATTTGCATCTTCTAAAGTAACACCCATTTTTTGACATAAAATAATGTCTTTTAAGACGATATGAGATTGTCGACCAATTAACCAATGTAATCGATCAATCTCATCATCTCGTTTCGTAACCTCTTCTGCTAAATCTATATTTTTTGTTTTTAATGCTTCAATAGCATCTTCATGCATTGATTCTGCAAGAATGTACATTCTTCTTATTGTTTTTTCAAATGGCATCTCTTTGGGATTAAGTAAATCTTTAATAATAATGACTTGATTAGACTCCTCTATAATCTCAGGACCAATCGCTACCTGTGTGAAATTATTCACACAGTCTCTTACAAATGTTTCAAACTTCTTGCTGGCTTTGATAATTATCCTTGAATAACCCATTATATATGCACCAATTAAGATCCGAAATAGAAAATTATAGTCTTGAATATCATCAACATTAATTTCCTTCGCTTTTAATATCTCTTCTGAATTTGGATTCGGAGTTATTAATAGATTTCCATCTGGTTGTGAAATTAAGCCTAATGAATATCCCTTATATTTTTTGTCAATATTATGAGATTTTATCCAATCTATCGGGAGGCTTACGATGTATGAAGAACCCCCCGTCTTTTGAATCTTTCTGGTCTCTATATGAAACACCTCAATTCCCTTTTTTTATAATTATCAACATATTTTTTCATATTTTTCTAAGATCTAATTAGATATATAGTATTAAATATCTTTCTATAGTGATTATATTCCCCTATATAGGTCTATATATATCAAATGATTTGTATTTTTTAAAATAAGCTCATTTGATAATAATCTGGGAATTGACACACATTTTTTCAATTAATCATTAATCTGCTCTAAATAATTTAAGAAAATGAGATCCCGAATATATAGATTATATATTCCTATACTCTCTCAATAATTCAACATAATCTATATCGAAATTTCTTTTAATTTGAAAATAACTAATTCAAATAACCTAAATTTGGTGTAAAAAATATGGAAAGAAAAAGTTTAATCGCTATTGCGATAATTGGAATCCTTGCTGGTGCTTTCATTACTTGGACCGCTGTGGGAGTATTTTTAGGTGAAACAATTACAGAGGAAGAGGATGATGAAGAAATAACACTTTATATTAGTGGATCTACAACCTGTTTTCCAATCATAGTAAGATGTGCTGAAGAATTTGAAGATGATAATGATGAATATGATATCGCTGTTTCTGGGGGAGGCTCAAGTAAGGGAATCTCTGATATGATAAATGGATTGGTAGATCTTGGAATGGCTTCGCGTCCTCTTAAATCTTCAGAATCCTCTATAGCTGGGATGGCTCAACTTGCGTTCGCAGCTGATGGAATTGCTTTAGCAATGAGTGCAGGTAATACACACTTCTCATCAGGAGTCCCTCAATGGACAATGGAGGATGTATTAAAAGTCTTTAATGGAACTTATAGATATTGGAGCGATGTACCTGATTGTAGCGGAAGCGAACAAATAGTTCTTGTAGGTCGGGACAGTAATTCTGGAACCAGAGCAAGTTTTGAAGAAATCACGGGTTTAGAAGATGATGATGGGTATGCTGAAATAGTGGGTGGAACACATTCTTGGCAGACAATTGCAGAACTAACCTCAAACGGTGCAGTTCATGACGCTGTGGTTGCTGATAAAGATGCTATTGGATATATTGGATTAGGATATATCGATATTGAAGTTGATACTATAGATTTATACAACGATGCAGGTCCAAGTGGTCCTGGTTATTATCAAGCAACTACTGCTAATGTTAAATCGGGAGACTATCCTATTTCACGGAACTTATATTTAATTTACAGATACGCAATTCCAGGTGATGCTGAAGATTTTGTTGACTTTATTTTTAGCAGTAAAGGTCAGGCTATAGTCGAAGATGAAGGATTCGTAAAAATATAATAAAAATATTAAAAATTTCAAAGTTAAAGAAATATATAAAAAATAATTTTTTTTTTTAAAATCTCATTATTCTTTTAAAGAATCATTTAAAACTAGGAATAATACAGAATATCTTGCTCTATATATTAATATAGTGACTATATTCTTTTACATACTTTATGTAGATATAGAATATATGATTTAAATCCTTTTTTTAATAATATATTGAATCAAGGATTTATAAAAATGGTGTCTACTATTGAAATGTATGAACAAAAAGATGACCTTGAACTTGAAATACAATTAAAAAGAAATCTTAATACAGACAAGTTAGTCCATATTATATTATTTTTATGTGCTTCTCTTGCTACTTTAATAGTGTTCTTTATTATCTTGTTTTTATTTACAAATGCAGGTAACTTTTTCCGAGTAATAAAAATCGAAGATTTTCTGTTTGAAGAAGAATGGCTTCCAACTAATGAAGACGATCCGAAGTTTGGTGCTTATAATATAATCGCAGGTACTTTATTAGTCACTTTCGGATCATTGATAATTTCCGTTCCTTTAGGTATTTTAACTGCAGTGTTTATTGCTGAAATTGCTCCTCCAAAAATTAGCAAATTTTTGAAATCAGCACTTGAAATATTATCTGGTATCCCTTCAGTTGTTTTTGGATTTTTTGGAATAATAATCTTGAATGTATGGATAAAAGAAGTGTTAGGTGCTCCTCAGGGGGCTACTTGGCTTTCTGGATCACTAATATTAGCTGTTATGGCTTTACCCACTATAGTAAGTGTTTCAGAAGATGCTATAAGCTCTGTTCCTATGCATTATCGTGAGGCTTCACTCGCTATGGGAGCCACAAAATGGCAAACAATTAGCAAAGTAATATTACCAGCAGCAATTTCTGGTATAACTGCAGCAGTTATATTGGGTATGGGAAGAGCTCTAGGAGAA
>SDNV01000059.1 GCA_004524515.1 Promethearchaeota archaeon | reverse complement strand
TTACTTTTTTGTAGCTCTGGTAATTCAACTTTACCATCTTTACTAATTTTTGGGGACGGTAATGGCTCCTTAGTATCATATTCTGAAGCAATTAGGGTTTTTGAACTAGAAGAGGGTGTTGTTGCGACACTTGGTTTTTGTTCTGGTTTAATAACCGGTTTAGGTTCAGTTTTAACAGGTATTATAGGTTCTGGCTTACTAATTGGTTTTGGTTCTGTTTTAACAGGTATTGTAGGTTCTGGCTTAGTAATTGGTTTTGGTTCAATTTTTATTTCAGCAGTTGAAAAAGTTACTACAAAATTATCTAATTCTCGATGAGTTCTGGTTAATAATTCTTCAAATGCTCCATTTAACTTATCCGTTTCTGGATCTCTTCCTATTTTTCTTTGATCTACTTCTTTAATTACCTTAATATCTCTCCCAATGATGGACTTTCCCACCGTATATCCATGGCCTTTAAGTGATTCTGCTTGTCTTAATGCGGTCCTACGTGCCACTAATCCTTGCTTAGAGCCATGCCAGAGCCATACTGCCTGACCTGATTCATCTAAGGCTATAATTGAGCGCTCAGGGATTAAATTATCCTTCCCCCATTTTATTGGTTCGACTACGCCCCCCTCCAACACGTTAAACATCAATGCAAATTCCATAATCAATACTCAACTTATCAATATGTTTTTTCAAGTACTCTTAATTATTTTTATAAAAATAAAATAGTGTTAATTAATTTAAAAATTAAGTATTCGAATTATTCATTAACCATTAATAAAAATTTTTTTGAGCTATTTTGATGAAATTTTAAAATATATGCTTGTTTCTTAACAATGAATTCGATTGGATAAAATCAAAAAATCTATAATCTTTGTGCAATTATATAAACAAAAAGAAATAAGATTAGATGAAATAATTATTATCGATGAATTTCAATGACCAATAATATTCTTAAATTAACAATCCCTAAAGGAAGTTTACAAGACGTGGTAAGTTCATTTTTCGAACGAGCCGGACTTAAATTAAGTTTCGCATCAAGTAGAGATTATAGACCCTCAATTAGTGATCCCGAAATTTATGTGAAATTATTACGCCCCCAAGAAATTCCAAATTACTTGGTAGGTGAAGAGGAGTTTGATGTAGGTATTTCAGGGATAGATTGGGTAAAAGAAACAAACGCAGATGTGGAAGTTATATTGGATTTGGAAATTGGTAGAGTGAAAATTGTATTTTGTGTTCCTAATACCTGGGATAAAATTAATTCGGTTGATGATCTTCTAAAAAAATTTTCTGACGATAAAAAAGTATTACGCATTTCTACCGAATATTTAACCTTATCCTTGAATTATTTAAGAAATAATGCCACTTACAAAAAATTATATGGAAATAAGGCTCCTTTGGTAATTACCCCTTGGAAAATTTGGGGAGAGAATGATAAAGTAAAAATCTTCTTATCTTTTGGAGCGACTGAAGCAAAACCTCCCGAGGAAGTAGATGCGATTATCGATAATACTCAAACTGGCTCCACTTTAAGGGCTAACAATCTAAAAATTATTGATATCATTGGCTCATCTACAGCGGTATTGATTGCCAATAAATTTGCTCTCAATGATGAGTGGAAAAAAGAAAAGATTAAGGATTTAAAGGTTTTATTGTTGGGAGTGATAGAAGCGTCTAAAAAACTTCACATTTTTATGAATGTAAGAGAGGAGAATCTAAATAAAATATTAGGAAAACTTCCCGCTTTAAAACGACCTACAATTTCGAAATTAGCTGGAGAGGATACTGATGGATGGTTTGCGATAAATACGATTATTAAGAAGGAGGAATTTTTAAATTTAATACCAATTCTAAGAAAATATGCACAAGGATTAGTAGTTCACGAACCTCGACAAATTTTACCTCTTGAACAAATAAAATAATGAATGGATGGTTTTTTTGAAATCTCTAAAAGTAATTTATTCAAATCAAATTTCAGAAAAAAACATTTCAAATTTTATTCCCAGATCTTTAAATCAGTTAGATGGGATTAAAGAAGATGTTTTAGAGATTATTAAGGAAGTAAGATCCACCGGAGACCAGGCGCTCATAGAATTCTCTAAAAAATTTGATGGAATTGATTTGGATAGAAAAGAAATTAAAGTAAATGAGATTGAGATAAAAGAGGCATATAAAGAAATTGACGAGGAGTTATTAAATGCTTTAAGGTATGCGAAAAAAAATTTAATGAAATTTCATAAGGCTCAATTCAGAGAAGATTGGCAAATTCAAATAGAAAAAGGAGTTAGAGCTGGTCAAATTTATAGACCTTTAGATTCGGTCGGAATTTATGTACCTGGAGGTCGAGCAATATATCCAAGTACCGTTTTAATGGCAGCAACCCCTGCTTTCGTTTCTGGAGTAAAAGATTTACTTTTATGTACCCCTCCTAAGAGAAATAAAAAAATTGCTCCAGAAATTATTGTGGCAGCAAGAGAATGTGGGATCGATAAGATGTTTAAGGTGGGAGGTGCCCAAGCAATAGCTGCTATGGCCTATGGTACTGATACAGTTCCAAGGGTTCAAAAAGTAGTGGGACCCGGAAATAAATGGGTGAACGCAGCCAAACAATTATTATCAAATGAGATCGCAATTGACAATCCAGCGGGACCATCGGAAATTTTGATTATCGCGGATGAATCTGCGAATTTTAGATATGTAATTGTGGATTTCATTTCCCAAATTGAACATGATCCTGACAATGTCGGTATTATAGTTTCCACATCTTTAGAAGTTATTGAAGATATAAAAAATAATTTAGATAGATATATTCAAAATTCAGAGCGGAAAGAAATTATTAAACAAGCGTTAAAAAAATGTTTAATCATTAAAGCAGAGGATTTAAATGATTGTATAAGAATCAGTGATATTATTGCACCAGAACATCTCGAAATTTTGACTAAGGATCCTAAAGAACTAATAAAAAAAATTCATAATGCGGGTGCGATATTTTGCGGTCCTTATTCACCAGTTCCTCTTGGAGATTATTCTGCGGGTACAAACCACATTTTACCTACGGGTGGAAATGCATCAAAATACTCTGGTTTGAATGTTTTTGATTTTTTAAAAACCATTGATGTATTAGAATGTACTAAAGAGGGTCTCCAAAATTTAAGCAAATCTACTATGAAAATTGCTGAATTTGAGGGCTTTTATGCACATAAAAAAGCAATTGAAGAAAGAATAAAAGACAAAAATTAAATTTTATTACTTTTTTACTTATTATATACTTTAAATTGGAAATCGTTTATTTGACGAAATTTAAATATATAAAGTAGGTAATCCCAATGGATATAAATAATCTTCTTAGAGAATCTCTAAAAAAATATACTGCGTATGAACCAGGGGAACAACCAACGGGAGATGGGTGGATTAAATTAAATACCAATGAAAACGCCTACCCTCCTGTGCCCGAGATATTGGAAGAAATTAAAATTGCGATTAATGAACGAATGAATCGATATCCCGATCCCTTAGCACTTGAGGTTCGCAAAGCATTGTTAAATCAATTATTAAGGGATAAAGATACGCTGACTAATAGAAATACGGTTTTTGTGGGAAATGGGTGTGATGAGATTTTAGATATCATTTTTAAAGTTTTTGTAGATCCTGGAGATGAGGTGGTATTTTTTTACCCTTCATATGGATTGTATAAAGTCTTGGCATCTCTTTACAATGCAACAGTTAATGAAATTAAATTAAATGATGATTTTTCTCTACCTGATTCCGCCTATTCTGCCAAGGGAAAATTATTATTCATCAATTCTCCGAATAATCCTAATGGAAAGTCCTATGGAAACGCAACAATTTTGAAACTATGCGGTAATTTCCCTGGAATAGTAGTTGTGGATGAAACATACGCAGATTTTTCTAATCAAACCTGCTTGCCTCTCTTGAAAAAAGTTACTAATTTAATTGTAGCCCGTACTTTTTCCAAAACATTCTCTCTGGCGTCACTTCGTTTTGGATATGCTCTGGCAGACGCGGATATCATAAAAGAAATGAATAAAGTGAAATTACCCTATAATACAAATTATTTAGCTCAAGTTGCGGGTTTAGCATGTATTAAACACAGAAATAAATTATATGAACAAAATCAAAAAATTATTAAAGAAAGAGAGAGATTGTCAAAGGAATTAGATAATTACAATGGATTAAGTGTTCTTCCCTCGGATGCCAATTTCATCTGCATAAAATTCGATGATAAATCTATTGCACTCAAATTTTTATGGGATCTTAAAGATAAATATAAAATTTTAGTGAGACACTTCAATAAACCCGGTTTATATCCCTATTTAAGAGTTACGATTGGAACTGTTGAGGAGAATAATACGTTTCTAAACGCTTTCCGAGAACTTGTGAATGAATATTTATAAATTTTAAAATCTTAAAAATTACAAAATTTAAAATATCTTTTTAAGCAAATATAATTAGTTGAAATTCGATTTATTATCATTCTTTTTGAGTTGATAAATATAGGATTATTTTACAGAGAAGATGAGAAAGCAGCGATAGAATGTTTGCATTGTGGATATAAGATTGTAGCCCCCTATCCTAAAGATAATCTGTGTCCTAATTGTAGACATAACTTTCTTGAATTAAAAGAACCGATCATTACAGATAAGAAAAAAAAGAAGAAAAAAAAAAAAGATAAAAAGAAAAAGAAAGATGTTAAAGAGAATGAAAAAGAATTACCCCAACCAAAACAATTTGAAACTAAAGAAACCACTCTCTCTACTAAACTAGAGGGTATAGTAAAAATAAAAAAAGGTCCCCAGGAAATTGAATTTAAAGGAGGACAAATAGATTTACAAAAGGGAGAATATATAAAATTATTAGGTATTACATCTGTTGATAGAACACCTCTATATTGCAATAATGAGAGCTATACTTATTTATTGGAATTATCCAACAATTTGGATTTCATTGCAACCAGCATTCTGGGAGGTGAATTGGATAAAATGTTACTTGTCCCACAAAACAATGAAAAAGAAAAATGTCAATGGTATGTAAAGGATGATATTATCTATATTGTATATGGCTCCTTTCCCGATAAAAAGGGAAAATGGTTGCTTGAAAATATGTCAAATTATTTTTCAGAATTGATTATGGGTAAAGAAGTAAATAACTTAAACAAGCTGGAAAAACATGAATTACAAAGAGCTTTTGAATCCCGTCAAAAATTCTTATTAAACCAATATTTAAAAATGCAAGAAGTCTTTTCCGATCAGGAAATCCCGTATGTGGAAGATCAAATACGAATCGATTATCTTGGGCTCTCTTCAAAATCAATTGGTGTGATATCTTTATTGCTTGGAGACGAACTAAACGTTGATATACCCGGTGAGTTTGATAATAAAGAGGAAGAGTTAGAAATGAAAGAATCCGTTCTTACTGCAAAAATTGAGGCGATTGCTGCTAACACTATTGGAAATACTGATGCGATGCCCAAATGGATAGCGGTGAAGTTAGGATTTCAACATTATCGATTTTTAACCTTTCAAAAATTTGAAAATGACTATTTCTTATATGCATTGTCCGAAGGGAATTTGGGAAAAATACCTATAGTCGAAACTATGTTGAAACCTCTTATTGAGCATGTTACCGATACTCCTTTTACAGGGAATTTAAAACCCTTTAATAAGTTAAAAACGACTATGAGGGAATTTTTTGGGGAAAGAAGAGTATTTTCTTAACCTGATGAGCTAACTTTTTATAAATTTAATTGTAATCAAAAGCGCTCCTATTATTATTATTGACACCACATAATATGGTAAAAACACATGAAATTCTCCTAAATAACAAAGAATAATGGGACCTATCGCACTACAAAAAAAGCCTAAAGCGTTATTGAAGCCGAATCCTGATCCTTTTACATGTGGATATTTTTCTTCCAATATTTTGGAAAGATATGCATTCCCTCCAGTTTCTACGAGAGCAAATCCAACCGATACGATTATATTAACAATAATAAATACTATAAGTCCTGTTATGATAAAAAATAAAAATCCAAATGAAATGACTAAAACTTGACCAATAATAATAGTCTTTCTGGGACCTATATGATCTGCTAAGATTCCGCCCAATACTATAAATAGAGCATAAAGCAACACAATTATGATTAATAAAATAATAGTTTCAATGTGAGGTACTTTATAATATATTTCAATCATCCAAATTATATAAGCATAAATTCCGAAAAACAATAGCCATCTGAAAGCGTTCACTATTAAAATAATTTTATACTGGTTTTCTTTTAATATTATTTTAACATCCGAAATTTTGATAGACTGTTTTAAAATTCCTTCCTTCTGTTCAATTTGAGAGGTGGAGATTGACTGCTGGGGCATTTTTAAAAATATTATTACAATTACTACCGATATTAACCCCAAAATCCCAGCTATCAAAAAAATGGAACGAGGTCCAAAAAGAACCAAAAATAGTCCTCCAATAATAAATCCTGCAAAAAATCCTAAGGTTATAGTAAAGGAGTAGATTGCCATTCCTTTACCGTGTTTTTTTCTATAATAATCCCCAATCATGGCTTGTAATATTGAACTATAAGCGCCCATCCCTTGAATTGATCGATAAATTAATAGCTGAACTATATTTTCAGCAATAAAACATAGAAACGTACCAATTGTATATATAATGATACTTATTACCATCATTATCTTCCTTCCTATTTTATCTGAGGCAATAGCTATAGGTACCTGAAATATTGATCGAGTGAGAGCAAATATCCCTACCACTAATCCATATAAACTCAGAGTGCCTGCCAAATCTATGACAAAATTTGGCAATCCTATGTCAATAATGCTAATTTCGACATATCGAATGAAATTTGCAAATAAAATAATTAATAGAAATCCCTTAGCTTTTGTTTCTATCTTCTTAGCTGGTATATCATTATCCATTTTTCAAAAAACTCCTTTTATTCTTAAAATTAAATATTTTTTATGGGAAGCGTAGAAATTTTTTGTTCTTTAATGAAGCGGATTGTTATAAGTAATGTAAAAATAACTACGAACGATACCAGATAATAGGGCAGAAACGTTGAAACCTCACCTAAAGAACAAATAAGAATAGGACCAAAGGCACCAAAAATAAATCCTAATGTATTGTTAAATCCAAAGGCACTCCCTTTAAGTTCATGATGATTTTCATCAATATGTTTTGATAAAATAGCATATCCCGAAGTCTGGAACATTCCAAAGCCTATTCCTATAAAAAATCCGGCGATGATGAACATTAATAGGTCTGTCGAAAAAAAGATAAACAATCCCATTAATATTAATAATGTTTGACTATACAGCAAAATTTTTTTGGCCCCATAACGATCTGATAAATATCCCCCTGATATTACCGAACAGATAAAGACTATGGTTAATATCGTCAAGAGAAAAGTGGTCTCTAATTGATTCAATTCAAAATGAATCTGTAATAACCAAATAAAATATATATAAACCCCGCTAAATAAACCCCATCTGAGGGCATTTAAAATAACAATAATGTTAAAGTATTTATCTTTCACAAGAACTTTTAATTCCAATTTTTTTATCCTTTCCACTATAATTTCACCATTTTCATTATGATTTAGGTTATCTTGGTATTTCTTCTTCTCTTTCACAAAAAAGATGATCATTAATAATGAAAAGATTCCCAAAAGGGTTGATATTAAAAAAATCATGCGAAATCCTAAATAATTTGAAATATATCCTCCGATTATTACTCCTCCAAAAAAACCTAACGTCATCGAAAAAGAAAAAAAAGCCATGCCTTTTCCATGTTGTTTTCTATAATGATCCCCCACCATCGCCTGTAGAATGGAACTGTATGCTCCTGCACCCTGTATAGCTCGAAATAGAATCAATTGAATGATATTTTGAGAAAAATAACATAAAAACGTACCTATTATATATACAATAGTACCAATTATTACTAATAATTTCCTCCCCACCTTATCTGAGGCTGCGCTTATTGGAAATTGAAATATGGCTTGGGTTATTGAGAAAACACCTATAATGATCCCGTAAGAAGTTAACGATCCTGATAAACTTAGAACAAAATCAGGTAAACCAATTTCAATAATACTCAAACCTAAGTTACGAAAAAAATTAGCAAACATTAAAGCAAATACGATTGCTTTTGCCTTTTTTTCTATCTGAGGGTCTTCTTTATTAATGTCCATTTAAATTTGGAAATTAAAGAAGCCATATAAAATTAATTTTGAAAAAGAATTAAGAAATTCTTCTCTAATTTCTTCTCAATAAAAATTAATTTAATTTTTATTGCCCCTATTGGAATTTGAAATATTAATTGCTTTACTCGTTAGTAATAATTAAAATAAAATAATTATATTCAAAAATCTAATTTTTTAGATATTTTAAAGTCAACACAAATGAGATACTAACAAGTATTGCTATAAAATAATATGGTATAAAAATATTGAATTCTCCCGAGTAACAGATGATCATTGGTCCAAGCGCACCAAAAAAAAACCCTATTGCATTATTAAATCCAAATCCTGTACCTTTTAAATCAGAATTCGTCTCTTCAATGACTTTTAATAGATATGCATTAGCAGAAGTTTGATATAAAGCAAAACCTATCCCTGAAAAAATAGTAGCAATTAAAAAAAGAATAAGACTCCCTGTAAAACTGACAATTAAAAAGAGAAATCCAAAATTAATGATAATTATTTGTCCTATTAAGGTTATCCTTATTGATCCAAAATTATCGACTAATTCACCGCTTATAACAACAAATGTAGTGAATACAGATACTACTAAAATTAATAAATAACTAGTTTCAATCTGATTCAATCCAAAATAGATTTGTAATACCCAGATTAAATAAGCAATAACTCCAGAGAATAAAAACCATCTTATTGTATTAATTAAAACACCAATCTTAAATTTTTTTTCATTTAATAAAATTTTTATGTCAGAAGCCTTAAGTTTCAATTTATTTATATTCTTTTCCTCATTGGAATTAAAATCGATGAGAATATTTTTAGGATCCTTTAAAAAAATAAGAATTAGTGTTATTGACACCATTCCTAAAATACTTGAGATTAAAAAAATCGTACGAAAGCCCAAATAATAAGAAATGTATCCGCCTATGATTATTCCTCCAAAATATCCTATTAATAAAGAGAAAGAATATAAAGACATACCTTTACCCTGCTCTTTTCTATAATAATCTCCTATCATTGCCTGTAAAATCGAACTATATGCTCCAGCACCTTGAATTGCCCTAAAGATTATTAATTGTATTAAATTTTGAGCTAAATAGCATAGAAAGGTTCCAAATATGTAGATTGATAACCCAATCGAGATCATCCGCTTTCGACCAAATCGATCTGAAGCAGTTGCCATTGGAAATTGAAAGATAGCCTGGGTTATAGAAAACACTCCAATAATAATACCGTAGGATGTAAGAGACCCTGCTAAACTCAACACAAATTGTGGTAAACCAATATCTACAATACTAACGCCAAGATTTCTAAAAAAATTAGCAAATAAAATGGCAAATAAAAATCCTCTTGCCTTTTTTTGATGAATAACTCTTTCACAGTCATTCTCCATTGAATTTTAGAATTTACAATGATTATTAAAATTATTTAGCTGGGTTTTTGGTATCCATTGAAAGAATTATTTTTTATTATTCTTTCGATATGCTACGCTGATATATGTTTTAAAAAATTCAATATTGAAGAAGTAATCTATCAAATCGATATAATAAATATCAACCTAATTTGAATAGCCTTTTAGTTGATAATTATCTTGAACCCATTGTTCTAATAAATATTGAAGGAGATTATTTTTCTTAAAATAAATAATTCTTAATTTGAATTAACCTTGCTTTTCATGTTTTTCTTTAAAATCTTGCCACTTTAATTTTAGTTTTTGTTTATATTCCGCAGATTTTTTCTTAGCAATCGTTAATAGGCTCTCAACCAGAGCTTTTTGGGTTTGTTTCGATTTATATTGAGATACTTGAATATTATAATCTTTTTTATAAATCTCTGCCCCGCATTTTTCACAGTAAATATGGTCTTGATCCAACAATTTTGCAAATAATTCATCTGGAATATACCAGCCACATTCCAAACAAACAATTTCTTCTTTTTCATCAGCCAATTTTTTCGACCATATTTTTGGAATGTAATTATAGTTTAATAAATAAACCAATCATACTAAAAATATTTATTAATTGTATATAGGTTGAATATTTATATAGAAATATTTATTATGATAGAAATTCCTCTAACCTACATAAAATTATTACATAATAAATTATAAGTTCTCGGATTATCTATTCCAAATTGATAAAAATGCAATTAATCTTTAATTTTTGAATTAATTAAATAAATTAGCTAAAAATATAGAAAATAAACCTCCCATTCAATAGTCAAATGGCATTTACACCACTTAGAATTTATCAAGATTTAAAAAATAATACTCTAAATAAAAAAAGTGCATCAGAGCTATTATTAGCATTAATAGAGAATAGTGAAGATGATAGTGTCAGATTAGAAAGTGTGAAAATTTTAGAAAAAATTGCCTTAAAAGATGATGTAATTTTCCACATTTTGGAAAATTTATTGATATCGGACTCAAATGGGAAGGTGAGGGCTATTTCCGCAGGTTACCTTAAAAATTCATTTTTAGAAAAAGCGATTTCGCCAATGAAATGGGCTATTCAATATGAATCTGAATATCAATGCATATTAACTATTATTGAGACCTTAATTAGAATTGACAATATCGAATCAAAATCAGTACTATATAATGAAATAAAAAAAATTAGGAAGCGGAAATTTATCGATAAAGCAAAACAATATCGGAACATCTTTAGAAAATCCCTTAAAGAATTATCTAAGATAAGGAAATTAAAAAATCTTGAATGTAGAGAATTGGCGGATATCCTTATTAACTATAAGACTATTGAAGCCTTGATTAAGAGATTCTTTACATTATATTTTAAACTAGAAAACGGCTTAGTGACGGCATTAGATTTATCTGATTTAGGGTGGAATGTTAACGTTTGGAAACAAAAATATGCTGAAAGGATTGAAGAAATTTCAGAAATTATTGGTCTGCTAAATTTCAAACATCTTAAAACATTGGATCTCTCGAATAATCGTATCAGAAATATAAAAGAACTCACAAATTTAGAGAGTTTAACTCACTTATATTTAGCAAATAATAAAATCGACATTGAGAATTTAGAATTTTTTAAAAATATGCCCAATCTCAAATTCTTGGATATCCATCGGAATCCAATAGCCGAGAAAATAAATATTCAAGAAATTAGACAAAACATGAATGTGAAAATTAAAAAGAATCTTCTCTTCGAATAATTCTATTATATTTTTAAATCTCTAATTATTCAAATAAATAGAAGTATTTACAACATAACTATTGATTTTTTTACAAACACCATGGAATTAACCCCCAGTAAAATTTATGAGGATTTTAGACTCAAGAATATAGATAAAAATTCCGCGGCTGAATTACTGATTTCTTTAATTGAAAATACAGAAGATGATGATATTCGGCTAAAAGCTATTGAAATTATGTACAAAATTGGAATCCAAAATGAGAAAATCTTTAATTTATTAGAAAATTTGCTTATCTCAGATTTAAATGGGAATATCAGATGCGCAGCTACTAATTATCTTAAAAAATCCTTCCTTGAAAAATCTCTACCTCTACTTAAATGGGCAATCCAATATGAATCTGATTATAATTGTATGATACTCATTATTCAATCTTTAGTTGAGCTGAATAGTTCTGAATCACAAATATTATTAATAGATATGCTAAAAAAGATAAAAAAAACTAAATTTCTTGATGAAGATAAAAGAATAGAAAATAAAAAATTTAAAAAGGTCGCCAAAAAAATATTAAAAGAAAAGAAAGTCGAGAGTTTAGCACATCAAACCTTAGCGGAAATTATTATAAATTATCTCACTATTTCAAATTTAACTAAAAAGTTTTACTCCGTCTATTTTGAATTAGAAAATGATTTAGTTAGGAAATTAGACCTGGCTGATGTTGAATATGAGGTGAGGGGTTGGAAATCAGATTTTAAAAATAACATAAAGGAACTTACTGAAATCACAGGTATAGAATATTTAAAAAGTCTCACCCATCTAAATTTATCAAATAATCAAATATGTAATTTAGAAGAACTGTTTAAATTGAAAAATCTAACTCATTTATATATATCTAATAATCGAATCAATAATATTGAGAATTTAGAATATTTTAAAGAATTACCAAATCTTAAGTACGTGGATATTTCTGGAAATCCCATTCTTGAACATTTGAATTCTCAATATTTTAATACTAACAGATTTGGTAATATAAAAATTGTATTGAAAAAATATGAATTTTAAAAAACCGTTTTATAATAGATTAAGAAACAGCATTGAAAAACCTCGCCAAAGAATTCAAAAAAAAAATTTCTTTTTTTAAGTTTCGTTAGAAGAATTCTACCCCATTATTGGATTCTATTCTTCCAAAGGTAATTGTATTGTTTTTTGAGTATTTTGAGATTCATATGATGCCAACACAATTTCTAAACCCGCTCTACCATCATAAACAGTCGGGATCCATTCTTCAGGAAATCCCACATCTTCGTTTGATTTCCCTAACACCTGGTTTATAAAACTCCTTATCTCTCTAGCATATGAAACATTCCAGCGATCTTTTGGAACATTGAACTTAACTTCTGAGGGTTTACCCGTTTCACTTGTTCTAAAATATTTTTTAAGAGCCATAGGTTTTAAAAAATACTCATTTGGAACATCAAAATAATACGTACCTTCAGTTCCATGGATTCGCCCTAATTCTTCTCCATATACTCTTCCAAAATATGCTTCTGAACGTTCAAAAATTGCGATTACATTATTATCCTTAAATGACAATTGAATTGCGGAATGGTCTTCATTAACCCTATTTTTTTGTATGCACCTTATTTGTGCACTAACATTATTTACGTCTCCAAACCACCAGCGAAATAAATCAAAATAATGGGGGCCATGATCTAAAAGATCCCCTCCTCCGCACCTTTCATCCGTTAATCTCCACAGTCCTACTTCTTTTAATAATTCATCTCTTGGATTTGCTCCAAGATCAGGCATAGAATGATACCAAAATATTGAGACTTGAATAATTTCTCCGATTTCTTTTTCCATTATTTTTTCTTTTAAAGTTTGGAATCCTAAATCGAATCGTTTTTGAGTGCCTGTCTGGAATATAACTTTGTTATGCTCTACTGCTTTAATTATTTCATCAACTTCCTTTAAATTTATTCCGATTGGTTTTTCACATAAACAATGCTTTCCATTTTTCACAGCTCTAATGGCTTGACTAGCATGAGCCCAATGAGGTGAGCATATGCTTACAGCATCAATATCAGGATCGTCAATTAAATCATTTGGATTATGATAGGCTTTAGGCACATTATAACGCTGCTGAACTTTTTTAAGATGAGAATCAGAGGGATCTGCAATCGCTACTAATTCGGTCAACGGTGATTTGTGATATACTGGTAGATGACCAATATTGGCCACCATTCCACATCCTATTACTCCAATTTTAAGCAAATTATTAGACATATACTAATCATGTTGTTTTATCGGGATTATAAGATAGTATTATAAATTAAATTATGATTAAATTTGTTACCTTTCCCTAAAAAAGATTGATTTATGATAACCATTAAAATTAAAAAAATAAAAAAAAAAAATAAATACTTAAATAGAATAAATAAAAAAAATAGATTACTCAATTAGTTTTGTTTTACCTGTTCCCCAAACTCCTAACGCGCGACCTAATTCTTTATGATCCTTAGCATAATCTTTTACTGAAATGCCTTGCATTACGGCATCGATCGCTTGTCTGAAGGCGCGTGCCCCATCTATCGGACCATCAGGATGGCTGTGAATTCCTCCTCCACTGCCAATCAGAATATCAAGTCCTGCTTCCTTCATGGTTTTCTCTACCATCCCTTGAGTAATACCTCCTGAGGGCATAGGTAATGTTGGCCTGATATGTTGAAGGGGATATCTGAGGGCTTTCAAATTTTGCTCATATTTCTCGTCTAAAATTTCCGCTTTTCCGTAGGGAGCAGGGATTACCACACTATCAGCCCCACAAATTCGTGGAAATTTAGCTAATGCTAACATACTTGTGATTCCGGTCCATTCTCCGCCAAAATAAGCACCAGCAAAATCCATATGTCCTAAAATAGGTACTTTAATCGAAGGATCTTCGGCTAATTGTCTCAATGCTTCAAAACCTGCGGTTAAGTAATTAATCATTAACGCATTTGCACCCATTTCAATCATTTTATCCGCATTTTCAAACATATCCGGAAATTTGCCGGTTATGTTAATAGTATATAACGTTTTCTCACCTTTTTCTGAGTCAGCTCTATCAAGCGCTTCCATATAGGCAGATAATCTATCTTCCAATGTGTTAAAGGAGGGATTGGCAATTAATTCATCATCTTTTACAACATCGCAACCTCCCACAGCTGCTTGATATAACAAATCAGCTCCCACATCACAGGTGTGTCCAGTACAAGGTTTGATCATGTTGTTTAGTAGGGGTCTTTCTGGAATCTTTAAATGATCTCGAAGACCGTCAATTCCGAACTTAGGTCCTTTGAAATCCTCCAACCATGCTTTTGGAAATGCAAGATCTACTAATTTTAACCCATGGGTTATACTAATATTTCCTATAACAGTTGTAAGGAGCATTGGAATTCCATCTCCTTTAATATTAACTATAGGAAATCCAATCTGCGCAAAGTAAAGACGCTCATCAGTACCTTTTGGGATTACGTACTCATAGCTAGGTAACTCGTACACTCCGAGCACTCTTGCGACATGTTGTTTTCTAACTTCATGAGTTTCAGCAGGAACTCTAACCCAAGTTCCGGTGGACTGTTCGATAGCCGCAAAACGAGCTAGGTAATTTACATTCATTCCCTTTGGTCGTTTGATAATATAACTAGCGACAATATATTTTTCCAAATCAATACCATCCAGACCAATAGCTTCTGGAGTATCAAAATATTGTTCACAACTTTTGTATGGAGTCTCCATAATTACATCAAAAAATGGTAATGATATTCAATACAAAAATCTTTTGATGTTAAATAATAAGATTTGATAACAAAAATTTAATACAAAAATAGGAAAAAAAATATAGGAAATTTAAAAAAATATATTAAATAAAAATAATTTATTCCTCAGCTTCAATTTCTTTCTTGGTTGATTTCATTTTTATCTTATGTTCGTAATACGCATCTTCAAGAACATTTAAATATTCTATTAATACCTTGTCCGTCTTAGATTTAACCTCATATTCCTGTATTACCGTACTCAGAAGATATTTAGGATACATTAAGGTTACGCAAAAATCTGAAAGCATTGCATAGTATTCAATTCCACGTTTATCTCGAAATACATTAATGATTTTATTTTCCCATAATTCCTTTAATACTCCATCTATATCATCGACACCTTTCTTTCGAAGCTTTTCAAGAACATTTTTAGTAGCGACAGTGGTTCTTAAGAGTTTTATCGTATCATAAATATTTGGATTTACGATGAGATCGATCAACTTATGGCTATCTTCCTCTGATGGCGTGTATCCTTCAAAAAACTTCCTAACAGTTACTCTATAATCATTCACTAAGTTCTCAGGAAGTCCTCTTTCTACCGGGTCCGTTAGTACTTTGGTTGGTGGTATCCTTAAAATTAAAAGATCATTTATGAGGAAAATAAGTTCAGAAGGCATATCTTTGACGGAGGCTTCTTTTATAATCTCTCTTTTAACTAAATCAAATAAAATGGCGTCAATATCAAAAAATCCATACCGATACTTATCTTTAAGCCACACACTCAATTCTGATTTCGAAACAACTCCTTCATCTCTGAGTCTATTGATAATCATCCTTTTAACTTCATCCTGATATGTAATTGCTAGTAATTGCTCTTGATTTAGAGTAGGATACACGGATAAACGGCGGAATAATGAGGGAATCATAGGAACAAAGGCATTATCATCAATATTTTGTAATATTATCCGTGAGACATCAGATAATCCTCCTTCAAAAGAATCAGGATCATCATCCAAGGTTAAAAGCAAGATAATGTAATATCCCTTATCAGGACCAGTAAAATATGATGCAATGTTTAATGGTCCGACCATCAGACTGATCATTCCCGCCTCTCCACTATATTCGTGTGTACTGTATATTTGCATTAAAGTTGCATCGGATACTTTAATCTCTTCTGGATATTTCGCAACAATTTGTGTGCCGATTCTCGGGTCCCATTTCATGATTGCCAATCCTACTGGCATTAGTCTTCACCTCCCTTTTGTTTCAATGGTACTTTCTCATCAGAAGTGATCTTTGGTTTTTTTGCCTTTATTCCTAAAATCTTCTCGAGAGAAAGATCGAGATCACTCCATGCAGAACCAAATTCTTTCATAATCATTTCTTCCTTAGTATCA
>SDNV01000211.1 GCA_004524515.1 Promethearchaeota archaeon | reverse complement strand
TTGTCGGAGCAACATCTTTTAATCCTTTTATAATTCTGTCTCTCAAATATGTCAAATCCGCACCGCGTCCTGCTAATAATATTTCTTGAATTTTATCTTTATTAGAAAATGAAGAAGATATTCCAAAAACTGCCTTTTTTACACTTGACAAATAGGCCTTTAGAGCAGTTCTAATTTGTTCATCTTTTTCGGCTAGAAGCGTAATTTCTTTTAAACTTAAATCCGAATATCCTGCAATTGAAGCAACTCCTCCCTTATATATATTATTCTTCTTGATGTGTTTAATTAGATACGCTAATTCTCCGTCTAAACTTCCACAGGCTCTAAATCCCATGATATTAGAACCTCCGATTCCATCAATTAATTGACCATTTTCAATAGCTAAGACTGCCGTAAACCCATATCCAATCTCAACCATGATGAAATTCGTTTTTTCAGGAGAAATTTTAAATTTTTCCATTTGATCTCGAATACCGGTTACAGCAGTACATAATTTATCAGCTGTTCCCATATCTATTTTATTGATTTTACGATATCTCGGTATGGTTGGGAGATGTTTGACACCAGGAACAATTACACCTGGAATATTATCCATTTTAATTAATCTTAAGATTTCTCCTAATCCAATAAGTTTATCTTTTTCTTTCTGTTCAAATTTTAATAATGTAAAAAAAATGTCTTTTTCGGTTAAATCTTTAACACTTTTTAAAGGGAGTCCGAAACCGCTAGGAGCAACCATTAAATCAATATTTTCTACAGATTTAATGATATTTATCGCTTTTTGAGGTTCTTGAACTAATTCCTTTGTGGTTATAGAAGCATCTAATATTATCTTTCTATCTTCTAAACCGAAAAAATCCCATGATAAACTCCCAGGATCAATCCCTAGAACACGCAACAAAATTATTCGGATATTTTATTTAAAAAAATTCAAATCTATGTTTATTATAAAATTTTAAAGATTTTAAAATTGAACCTTATCTTCTAATAAATTATTTAAAGAGAATTCTAAATATTATATAATTTAATTTTTTGAAGGTCTATCTAAATGAAAATCCTTTTGGCGTAATTTATTCCAATATCCTTTAGGAGGACATTGTATTTCCCATTCATTACACAATTTATCTATCAAAGGATTTCAAATAATTAAAATTTGATAATCCCAAATTACCTGTAAGGTCATAAATGTTATCATTATAATTAAATCAAAAAAACCTTCATGCGGGTAAAGTTACAAGACTTAACCCAGCACTTTCATAGGAGTCATTTAATATATTCATTTTAAAGATTATTAATTTTATCTTTTAATAATAAATAAAAAATAGCAAGTTCTAAATTAAGGATAAAGTTTAACAAAATCTAAATAAAATTAAGACCTTTAATTTATGATTCAATATCAAAAGAAATTTCAAAGCCATTAATCCTTTAAATTTATAGATTTTTAGGTATAACTTTAAAAATTAAATAACTTTTAGATTCTAAGTCAAATCTATTTAAAAATTATACAAATCTTCAATATTTTTATTAAAAGAAAATGAATAAAGGAACATAAGTAATACCAATTTAATGGTGAAAAATAAATATTATTCCAAATTGGTGATAAATCATTTTTGTAAACGTATATGTGTGTAAAATTTGTGGAGAAGCTTATATCGGGGAGGAAGAGCCTTCAAGATGTCCTTTCTGTGGAGCATACAAAAAATATTTAGTAGTAGGGAAAGATTACAACGACACAGAACCATTGACAACTTTTGATGTTGAATTAAATGAAAAGGATAAAGCAAATGTTGAAAAAGCGTTTGGATTAGAGATTTCAAATACACTATTTTATAAATGTGCAAGTAATAAATCTAATAGCCTAGAAGGAAAAAAACTGTTTAAGATCCTTTCAAAAGTTGAAAATGAACACGCTTCTGTATGGAAAAAAATCCTAAAACTAAACAAACTAGATATGGATAAAAAAGAAGAATGTGTTATTGAATATATAAAGAACTTAAAAGATTCACACGCTCGTGAAGAAAGGGCCATAAAGTTTTATGGACAAGCTGCCAAAGAAGCTAAAAACAAAAGAGTGAAACAAATATTTGAAGCATTCGTAGAAGTAGAAACTGATCATCTTAAGTTATCTGAAGCTAGGCTTAAATAGTGATGAGAGTTTCTAGACGCGATTATTTATTCACTGCCTAATAATACACATTTTTTTTATATTTATATTTAAACTCTCTTTTATATTTTGAAAAACTAACTTATAAATACCAATTTTCATAGTTTTTAAATAGATTACTATCTAAATTATTTAAGGGAAGGAAGATGAGTAAAACCGAACCTAAATATCAAATTGCGGAACCTCATGATTTATCTCCTCGATCCAAATGGTTAAGAGATTATTATTTTTTAGGATCAAAACGAGAATGGGCTAACGAGTTTATGCCATTTACGACGGGTACTGACTGGGATATAGTATGGTTTGAAGGAGATTATTATATAGTTCCAGAAGTTCATTTTTACATTCAGATATTGGGAAAAAATGACAATGGTGTTCTTGCATCATCAATGAGATCAATGGCAATACCTGTTAAGTTACCAGATAATTTTTGGGAATTGTCATTACCCGAACGTAGAATTAAATTTTTCGAGGAAGTAATGCTTAATTATATCCCTCAAGAAATAATTTCCGAAAATGATTTAATTGCCGGTGGAAGGTTTAATACTCAACTATCAAAATGTTTTAATGAAACAGAAGCTAAAGAATATTGGAAAAAAAATATAAGAGACAGAGAGGAAACTTTTAAATATCATAAATCCGGTTTTGGCAATCTTGGTGCTACCGCAGGTCATATTATTCCCGATTATGAGGGGGTCGTTAAAAAAGGATTTAAGCATTTTCATGAAAAAGCTAAAGAAACATATGCTCTGTTAACTGAAGAAGAGAAAGAGGGCACTAAAGGACAAGAACTAAGATCAATGATCAATGCCACTGAAATTCCCAGAAAATTAGCAGCAAAGTATGCAGAAGAATGCAGAAGACTAAAAAAAGAAGCTTCAACTTCCGAAAGGGCAGAAGAGTTAGAACAAATGGCAAAAAATTTAGAGCATGTTCCATGGGAACCTGCTGAAACTTTCTGGCAGGGAGTTCAAGCAATTTGGCTTACACATATGCTTGTAATGGCTGAAGAATCTTATCCTGGAGCTGGACTTTCCTTTGGACGGACAGATCAACATCTTTGGGATCTATATAAAAAGGATATTTTAGAGGAAAAAAATATAACTAAAGAATTTGCAAAAGATATATTAGGAAGTTTCTGGTTTCACTGCAATACTGCGTATGATGCTATGATAAGATTAGGAAAACAAGGAATTACTTCGGGATTTGGTCAACTAATGACTTTATCCGGATGTGGTCCGAATGGAGAAGATTTGACTAATGAATTAACGTTTACAATTTTAGAAGTTATCGACCAATGGCACCCTATCTTAGAACCTAAACCAAATGTAAGACTACATAGAAACTCACCAGAAAAATTGTTGGATATAATCGTGGACATGATTGCACGATCTCAAGGCGCCCCATTTTTAATAAATTTTGACGAACGCTCAATAGCTGGTATGGTAACGGAAGGGATACCTCGAGAAGACGCCTGGGATTATGCCTGCGTAGGATGTTTAGAAAATACTATGCAAGGTAACGATAGAAGCGGAACTGTTAACATTAACATGAATTTGACGAAGTCGATCGAATTAACCCTTTGGAATGGCAAGAATATGCCGGGAAACGATATTGAAACAAAACCCGGAGAACAGGTTGGTCCAGAAACAGGTGACCCAGAAGAATTTAAGACATGGGAAGAATTTTGGAACGCATGGAAAAAACAAGTGCAATTTATGGTAAATTATACGGCAGAAGTTTATAATTTAACTGAGGAAGTTCGAGGAGAATATCTCCCTACACCATATTTATCGACCTTTGTTCATAATTGTATAGAAAAAGGTTTAGACGTCCGAAATGGAGGACCTGTACACCGGTTTGTGACA
>SDNV01000058.1 GCA_004524515.1 Promethearchaeota archaeon | reverse complement strand
ATTTGGCTTAATAGGGGAAGAAGATATTTCTCTTTATTCTAAATTTTTAACTCAAAAAAATATTGATTATGAATTTATAAAAATAAAAGGACAAACCCGCTCAAACAAAACCATCAACGATCCAATTAGAAATACTACAACTCATATAAGAGAAAGAGGATTTGAAGTAAATAAAATGGATATTCAAAAACTAATCAATTTATTACAGATTATTATTTTTAAGGGGGATATTATAGTATTTTCAGGCTCTATTCCTCCCAAAGTTGAAAACAATATATATTATAGATTAATTGAAATATCTAAAAAAAAGGGGGCTTTTACCATTCTAGATACGAATGGTGAACCTCTATTAGAGGGCATAAAAGCAGATCCTGAAATTATTAAGCCCAACCTCTTAGAGTTATCTCAAATTTTACGTGAACCTGAAATAAATAAAATAAATTTTTCTGATATTATTAAATCAAGTAAATTAATAGTCAAAAAAGCAAAAAGATTATTGAATAAGGAATTAAAGATCATTCTAATCACTTTAGGAGAGAAGGGAGCAATCCTTGTTAAAAATGATATAATATTATATGGAAATGTGAAGGTGGAAAATGTAATTGATACTGTTGGTTCGGGAGATTCTTTTTTAGCGGGTTTTGTGCTAAATTATTATAAAAAAGAAGATATTATTAAAAGTTTTAAAAACGCAATTGCCTGTGGTGCTGCAAATACTTTAATCCCTGGGCCTGGGATCTTTAAAATTGAAGATGTAAAAAAAATCATAAAAAATGTAGATGTTATAGAATTGAATTAAAAAAAATTTTCTTCCAATGCGATTGTGTCTTCTCTTTCAGGCCCTATTGATATCAAAGCAATATCAATTTTCAATTCTTCTTTGATTGCCTGAATATATTTTTTCATTGTATCAGGTAGCGCTTCATATCCTTGTTTTGCTATTTCGGACCATTCTTTCTGGGTTCTTGGTTCCCACCCCTCAAATTCTTTATAAATTGGCTTACATTTATCAATGATCTCTGATTGAATTGGCCAACTTTCAAGGATTTCTCCATTTAATTCATAGGTAGTACAGATTTTTATAGGATTGATACCCTGTAAAGCATCTAAAAGAGTAATTATTATTTTATCAACACCATTTATCATAATACCGTATTTAATATTAAAAAGATCAATCCATCCCACTCGTCGGGGTCTTCCTGTTACGGTTCCGTATTCATGGCCTTGCTCGCGAATTTTTTCTGCTATATTATTAAATAGTTCTGTGGGGAATTTACCTTCTCCCACTCGTGATGTATAAGCTTTAATAATTCCAAAAATTTTACCAATTTTTTTAGGAGGGATTCCAGTTCCAGCACAAATACCAAGGGCATTCGCATTCGAACTTGTTCCAAATGGATACATACCATGATCTATGCTTAACAAATTTCCTTGTGCTCCTTCAAACACAATTCTTTTTCCTGCATCGATTGCTTTATTCAGATAATAGGCTGTATCAGTTACGTATGGCTTTAATTGCTCACCATATAATTTATATTCTTCATATAAGGAATCTAAGTCAATATCCCAAGAAGGATCATATATATTTATTAATTCTTTCTTAATTTTGTATAATCTCTCTAATTTTGGCTTTAAAATTTCAGGATGTATTAAATCGAATACTCGAATTCCCCACCGGGCGGCTTTATCAGCATAAGTGGGGCCAATCCCTCTTTTTGTAGTACCTGCACTATATTCTCCTTTTGATTTCTCTTCTAGTCCGTCTAATATTCGATGAAATGGAAATATTACGTGTGCTGTGGAACTGAGCTTAAGATTAATTTTTTTGTTTAATCTTTTTAAATTTTCAATTTCTTCAAGTAAGACTTTCGGGTCCACAACGCACCCATTAGCTATTATAACCTCTTTTTCTAAGGGAGCACCAGAAGGGATCAATTTGAATTTATATTTAATACCATCTGCATTGATAGTGTGTCCAGCATTGTTTCCTCCATTGAAACGAACTACAATATCGGCTTTCTGGGCTAAGTAATCAACAAACTTACCTTTTCCTTCGTTTAGGGTAAAAAGGTATGTACCTTATTATCTCCCCAACTTAGCCCCATTACTGCAATATTATTTTTATTCATATCCAACAATGATAGTTATATTTTCAAACTTTATCATTAGCTAAATTTTCTGTTCCAAAATGGATAATCCATTTATGAATATAAAATTTTTTAGTATTTCAAAAAGGTATAGAATCATTTTTATAGGTGCATTTTCTTTAAAGTTTTAGACTCATTACTCGAATAAAATTTAGTTTTTGGTAAATCATGCCAAAAAAAACAGTCTTGTTTGATCTAAACCATAATGAAATGCTAAATATTTACGAAGAGGAATTTTCAGAATTTTTAAAGTTACTAGAATCATTGAATCTAAGAATTAAGACAAATGATCATAAAAATATAACCGAGAAGCTCCTACAAAATATTGATATTCTAATTATTGGTAATCCTATAGAAGAATATTTTTCGAGTATTGAAATCAATTGTATTGTAGATTTTGTTAGAAATGGAGGTAATTTATTGTTAATTAGTGAATATGGAGCGGATTACCTTCAAAAAACAAATCTAAATGACATCTCCAGTAAATATTTTGGGATATATTTTCAAAAGAACCTCATTAAAACTTACAATAATTTAAACCAAAACTGTTCCAGTATTTTAACCATTCAAAATTTTACTGATCATCAAATCACAAAACAATTAAGAGAGATAGTTATAGGAGGAGGGTGCTCATTTTTAATAAATCAAAATTCAGAACCATTATTTTATTCAAAAGAATGCTGGACAGAAGTTTATAATGATTTATCTAAACAATGGTCTAAAGAGGAGGAGAGCCTGCCCCAAATTATGGCCGTTTATACCGATTATGGTCGGGGAAAGGTTGTAGCATTAGGGGATATTGATATTTTTTCTAACGATCCAAATATTGGAATCAAACGTTTAGATAATCGTAAATTTATCATTAACCTCCTTAATTGGTTTACCGAAGAAAAAATTAATGATAATGATGTATTAGGGTGGATTTTAAACCAACTTGGGGGAATACAGAGCGAAATTAAACACATCAACCATAAAATAAATAATATAATTGAAACTACTACAATTCTGGAGAAAAGAATCAGTTCATTAGAAGATAACACAATTGAAAAAGATGTTGAAAATGAGAATGTTGAGTAAAAGATATAATAAAATATTTTACCAATTTCCTTATTCTTAATCGATTTATTTGATTTGATACAGTATCTCAATTCTAATTTTTAAAGTATACACTTTAAATTTTCATCAAATTTTAAACAATTAACTTGCTTCTATAAAAACCAACTTAAAATAGGAAATCATATTATTTTTAAAAAGGAGGAATTATTTAAAATGACTTTAAAAACACCTGAAGAATATGAAGAAAGTATTAAGCGGGACGTAAATCTCTATATGTTTGGGGAGAGAATAAAGGAGTTCTGGAATCATCCAATTATAAAACCCTCAATCAACACTGTCAAAAAAATTTATGAATTAGCACAGATGGAAGATTATAAAGAATTAATGACGGCAAAATCTCATCTGACAGGGGAAATTATTAATAGATTTACTCATATCCATCAATCTATTGATGATTTAATAAATAAAGTGAAAATGCAAAGGTTATTAGGACAAAAAACAGCTTGTTGCTTCCAGCGCTGTGTAGGATTTGATGCTGCGAATGCATTATATTCAGTTACTTGGGAAATGGATAAAAAATATAATACCAACTATCATGAACGATTCAAAAACTATTGGATCGAGGTTCAAAATCAAGATTTAATGGTGGATGGGGCTATGACTGATACGAAAGGAGATAGAGGTAAAAGACCTAGTGATCAATCAGACCCGGATCAATACCTTCATATTGTAGATGAAAACAATGATGGTATTATTGTTAGGGGTTCAAAAGTCCATCAAACAGGTTATCTAAATTCGCATCGAGCAATCATTATGCCTACTCTCTCCTTGCGCAAGGGAGAGGAGGAATATGCTATAAGCTTTGGTGTAGACACTAACGCAAAAGGAATTACTATGATATACGGAAGACAATCATCTGATACTCGTAAAATGGAAGAATCTAAATGGGAGGTTGGTAATTATAAATATGGAGGACAAGAGATTTTCGTTATTTTTGATAATGTTTTTATTCCGCAAGATCAAATTTTTATGAAAGGAGAAGTAGAATTTGCTGGAGAATTAGTGAATCGTTTTGCAGGATTTCATCGGCAATCTTATGGAGGATGTAAGGTTGGAGTGGGAGATGTTCTAATAGGGGCCACAACCCTTATTACAGAATATCAAGGTGTTGATAAAGCTTCCCATATACGAGATAAATTAGTGGAAATGATTCATCTAAATGAGACTTTATTTTCTTGTGGAATTGCATGTAGCTCTCAAGGATTTCAACGAGAAGCCGGAAATTATGAAATGGATATGTTATTGGCGAATGTGTGTAAGCAGAATGTTACTCGATTTCCATATGAAATCTCTCGATTAGCAGATGATTTAGTCGGGGGTATAATTTGTACCCTTCCATCTGAAGCAGATCTCAAATCTGAAGAAGTTGGGCCATTATTAAAAAAATATTTATCTGTGTGTGATGGAATTTCTATAGAAGATAGATACAAATTATTAAGATTCATTGAGAATCTAAGCATGGGTGTTGCCGCTGTTAGCTACAAGGTGGAGTCTATGCATGGTGCAGGGTCGCCCCAAGCTCAAAGAATAATGATAACGCGACAGGCAAATTTAGATGAAAAGAAGAAATTAATTAAGGATATCCTCGATATTGAATAACTTTAAACTCATATACTTTAAATAATTTATATTCTATAAAGAAATCCTTAAAATACAATAAACGTCCATTTAATGTGATTCAACTATGATTGACAAATCTGACGATGAGATAATTGCCCTCTTTGAAGATTTATCCAATTCTTTTAAACGATCAAATCAATATTTTGATATTTTATATGACTCAAATTCAATAGTTAGAATAGTTAAATCCCGTTCAGAAGAAAATATTTCAATAAATGCTAAAAAATCAGGAATAGTTGCCAGAACATTTGTGGATGCTTGGCATGAAAAAGCAATTCAGGAAGAATCTGGGCTAAAAACTATTGAGACAAAATTTCCAAGAGGATTTAATAACGGAGAGGAAATTGCAGAATTTGAGGGCTGGAAGATTAATAAAGAAATAAAGCCTAAAATTGACCCTTCAACAATTCCTATTGACGAAAAAATGCAAAAAATTAGAGAATTATTTGATTACATTAAAAATTTTGATAAAAGAATTATAAATCCCATTATAGGATATGGAGAAAGTATAACAACTCGTATTTTTGTAAACAATGAAGGGTGTCAATTACGACAAGTATTACCCCGGATTAGATTATTTATTCAACCTGTAGCTAAGGAAGGCTCAAAAATAGATTTTGACTATTTTTCAATTGGAGCAGAGCAAGGTTATGAACTTATTGAGGAGGTTTTCAATAAAAACCTTGATCAAATCATTCAGAATTCCTTAGATATGCTTAACGCTGAAAATCCCCCATCCGGAAAATTTCCCATAATATTAGATCCGGACATGGCAGGATTAATAGCTCATGAAAGTTTTGGGCATGGTCTGGAAGCCGATCAAGTATTAAGGGATAGAAGTTATTTAAAAGAACATCTTGGCAAAAAGGTAGCTTCTGATATATGCGTGATATGTGATGCTCCAAATATAGAGGGTCAATATGGATCTTATTTCTTTGATGATGAAGGGATTCGAGCGGGGAAAAACATATTAGTTAAGAATGGGATATTAAAAGATTTTATCCATAATAGAAGAACTGCTTCAGTTTTAAAGTCAGTGCCGAAAGGGAATGGTCGTCGAGAAACTTTCGCCCATCCCGTATTCGTTAGAATGACAAATACTTATTTTGAACCCGGAGATTACAAAATCGAAGAAATGATTTCAGAATTAAAAAATGGTGTAATATTAATTCATGGATATTTTGGAATGGAAGATCCTTTAGGGGGTGGAATGCAATGTACCTCTAAAAAAGGATATCTAGTAGAAAACGGGGAAAAAACAAAATTACTTAAAGCGATTACCTTAAGCGGTTCAGTTTTAGAATTATTAAAAAATATAGATGCGATAAGCGATGATAAATTAACATTACGCCCAGGAACATGTGGAAAAGGAGAAGAAGATTTTGTTCCAGTTACTTCAGGTGGAAGCTATGTAAGAGTTAAAAGTGCTCTAATTAGTCCGGGGTGAAAAATTTGAATGTAGAAAGTATTGACTTAATTGAAAAAAGATTAAAATCGAAAAAAATTCAAGAATATGAGATTTACTTTGTTGAACAAGATATCTATGAAACTGAGTTCTTAAAAAATAAAATTTATGCTATAAGAGAAGTTACGGATATCGAATATGTGATAAGAATACTCACTCAGAAAGGAAATGAAACTGGGATTGGAATAGTAAAAGGAAATTCACTTGATTCAAAAGAAATTGAGAATAATATCGCTATTTGCCAATTATTATCTAAAGAAAATAGCAGTTCAAAATATTATTTTCCTGTAAAAAATGCATTCACTCCAATAAAGACCGCAGATGATACTATTTTAAAAGATCCGGTGGGCTTTAATGAAGAGATTAGCTCTGAAATTCGGAAAGAAATTGATGAGCATAAGGAAGTGAGTCCTACCTTTGGCCGTTTTAGAATACACATTCAAGATAAAATACTTAAAAACAGTTCTGGCTTAGAATTAAACGCTTCAAAAACTTTTTTTTATATGGAATATGCATTGAAAGCCCAAGAAATGGGTAAATTAGCTGAAGCATGGGAAATTGAATATATTAAAGAAAAAGAACAATTAAATATCGAAGATCGTGTAAATAAATGGGCTAGGATTGCTGTAGATACATTAAGAGCTAAAATTCCGAAGCCAAATACACAAGCTATAGTAATTTTCCCCCCAAATGTTCTTAAAAACGCGATTAATTCCGTAATTGGTTTTCATGCCTTAGGGAAAGCATATCACGAGAAAGTTTCTACTCTAAATGTTGATGCTAAAGTTGCTTCAGATACATTCACATTAATTGATGATGGATTACTTGAAGGAGGTTTAATGTGTAATTCATGGGACGGAGAAGGAAATCCTCATCAAACTACTGAAGTTATTAAGAACGGAATTTTTAAAGAACGTCTCTATGATCAAAAATTTGCCATTATAGGAAATGCTAATTCGACTGGTAATGGTATTAGAATGGATGATGGATCAATTATAAATTCCATTTCCAATCTTGAGATTCTATCGGGTGACATTACTAAAGAAGAAATGATTTCAAATATAAAAGAAGGATATTTTATTGAAAAATGCTCATGGTTAAATCCTGACAGATTCTCAGGCTCGTTTGGAACAGAAATCAGAAATGGTTATTTCATTAAAAATGGTCAACTTGAATATCCCATAAAAGGAGGAAATATAAGTGGCAATGTGTTAGAAATGATAAAAAATTGTCATCAGATTTCAAAAGAGCGTGAATTTTCTCTAAATTCGCTATTTCCATATATTACTTTTAAAAATTTGAGCATTTCATCTTAAAATAAAAAAAATAGTTAGAAAAAAAGATTTTGGAAATAAATACTTCAAATGACCAATCATAAGACTAATTTAATTATTCCTTTTTTTTCCTTCTAATCCTTCTTCCTTCTTGTGCAAATTCGACTATTATACCTAGCAACTCTTCAGTACCCATATAGGCATATGAAGAGGTCATTACTTTACCAGATTGAATAACTTCTATGCCCGCCTCTTTATATTTATCAATGACTGCCTGTAAATCATCAACTATATATAAGATATGATGAAATCCTTCTCTGCCTTGATTGAGAAATTCGTTATAGATAGAATCTCCTTCTACTGGTTGAAGCAGTTCAATTTGAGTATCATCATATAAGGTTCCAAATCCAGCTTTCATCTTAATGGTCTTATTAACTCCGCGATAATTAACTTTCACATCCACAGGATCAAAAATAGTAAATTTGGAAACTCCAGACATATTTTCCATAATCTTAGCTTGTTTTTCAATATCTTTATACACATATCCCAGTTGATAAATCTTTAAATTCTTTAAATCAAGAAACGTATTTTTTTCCATTTTATTCCCTTAAATTTGTAATTAATTAGAAATTTACATTTTCATATAACTTTATTCATTAGAAAGAATTCTATGTAGTGTCTTATATATAATGGCTAAAGCCTGAATTCTCTCATGGTCATTTTGTTCTAAATAATAGGAAATATAAGAAGTCAAACCATTAGGATCCTTTATCCATTTTAAAAAACTTTCAATTTCTAATTTAAGATAAGGATCAATCTGTGGCACTTCTTTTAATACACTATATGTGGTTTCGTGTATGTTAAATTCTTCTCCCTCACTATTCACTACTATTATCTTTTCTGTTTCTGTTTTTTTCTTTGTTTTTCCTTTTTTTTTCTTTGGTTTTAATTCTTTAGATTTCGATTTTGAACCTTTTACCATCATCGCGGCAGCTCTAGCGACAAATGGATAAGCAGAATGATACCAAGCCTTTGCTTTTGGTTTTATATGAGCTAATATACATATATTTCCATCTGGAGTTGTTGCACCAATCAAATGCCCTTTTTTATGGCGATTTGTAGCAATAAAACGTTCTGGTTCCATCTGCAGAATGGAATATCGAATCTCAGCCATTGAAACGAATTGAGCAGTACCACTTGTCCAATCAGATAGAACTTTCTTAATATCATTACTTATATTCCAATTATCAGTTGAAAAAAGGATTTTACCATCTCTGCTTACAATAGCAACTTCGCTAGCATCAGAATACTTTTTTTGTAAATCTTTAACAACGGCTTTATAATTAACCATAAAAATACCTTTTAATAAAAAGCTAAACAGAATTCTAATACTACTAGTCTTATTATGTTCTTATTTTAATATAATTTTTTCTTTGAAAATTGATTGAAATTCTTATTTTAAAAAAACCTTTTTTATCCAATCTGGTAATATAAATCCGATATAAAATTCAATTGCCGCAGAGAGAATTATTAATCTACTTAAAACATATTTAAGATCGAAGAATATTGGAATTATTTCAATAATAATACCAATTATAAAACTTAAGAATGCAATAAGTAGGAAATATCCTTTTAATTTCGTTTCAGCATTATCAGACTTAAAACACTGTAAAGTAAAAATTATTCCAGTTAATAGAAAAAGTAATATGGAAGCAAATAGATAAAATAGAATAAATGGTGTCCATTCCACGCTGGTAAAAGGTATGCGAGTTGCGATATTTGAAGGATCTTCAATTAAAAAATAGATAAATGCTATTTCAAAGATAATTGATTCAATTAGAAATATTAAAACAACTTCTTTTTGATATTTTTTAAGAAAAAATGAAGTAAAAAATACCATCCATGTTATGTGTGCTATTGGAATAAAACCAATCGTAAGGAAAAAATAAGCAAAATCGGTTAATGGTCTATTAAACAGAAGAAACCATAAATATGAAATAATATCGGCCCAAAATGGGCTGGTGATTATACACCATGTTACGCCAGCAAAAACTAATTCTCTTATTTTATATTTAAAATATTTTAAAATCATGATGATACCTAACATCAAGGAAATTAAAGTGAAGATTATAGTGAAAACTATATCTATAGGAATTGGTAAAATTGCTTGAGAAATAGTCATATACTCTATTTTAATTTTTTTAAGTTAGTAGAAATATAGATAATATGTACTATTTAAATATTGTCCTATAGGTGCTTTTATGAAGAATTCCATTAAAAAGTAAAGATATTTCCTGTATCATATATTGTCTCGTAGAGACCAATTTTTATTTGTCCCCCTGAAGTGATTTCTATAGCCTTATTTATACCATTTAACACCTTATCCATTAAAAACTCAAAAGCGCTAATGCAATCTTCAAGTTGAGCTCTATTATTATCTTGTAAACTTTGTGAAATAGCAGGTAATAACTCTGGAATAAAATCATTACTTATCATTATTTCTTCTAAATTTAAATTGATATCTTCCGTGAGTGAAAATGGATTTTGAAAGTCCATTTTGGCAAACATCAATTTGCACACAAATATTGAAGCTTTAATTTCTCTCATTATAAATTTTATAATATTTGCTCTTTCAAGATACACCTTGAAAGTCGCAAGCTTGAAGAGTTTTTCACTTGTTATTGATTCCTTATCATCAAGTAATTTTTGAACCCTTTCTGAAACTCTTCTCTTTGGAATCATTAATCTCAGGCTCATTTTATTTTTTTTATAGTATTCTTTAGATAAAGCAGTTAGAAAATTGATATCTTCAGATGGCTCATTCTCGTAAAATGAATCTAATTTATAGTTATTCGATTTAAATTTATCCATAAAATTCTTAATAATTAAAAATTTCAATTTTAATCTATGTAGCGCAAGATATACACAAACTCGTGTTTTTGTATAAGGGGCAACGTTTCCCATTCGGAATCGGTCATGATGTTCTCTTGCATACATAACGACGGGTTTTACCTTTGGAATCGCGCAATTGATAAAATAATCTATGATATCCATATAAAGTTGTGTATCCCTTAAGCCTAAAATATCAATAAGCCTATCACTTGAAGGTCTAGTTTCGGGTATTTCCTTAATTTTATCATAATTAGAATTTAACAAATATAAAGAGATTATTGCCTCCATTTCCAGCACAGTTCTGCATGGAATAAATACTTTATTGATATCATTTAGTATACTGCTGCTTTCCGGGATTAAGAACGCCTTCCTTAATTATAGCAAAATAATTTTTACTTATTTATATATATATTAAATTCTAATTTCAAAATTTAAATCTTAATATAATTTAATTTTTAAGGATGAGAACAAGCTTTAAATGTAACAAAAGAATCTGAGTTCCTTTTTACAAGAATGTAAAAACTTATATATTTTTTTATCTTGTAATTAAATACTTCGAAATCCGAAGTTTGTCATTTATAATTGATTTAGAGGTGATTTAATGATCTTTATTACATATTGGGAACTAAATCCTGAATTTGATCCATCTGAATTAGCGGAAGTTGCCCAAAAATTAATAAGTAAAAAATTATGGCCAGTAAAGGGCACTAATGAAATTGCTTGGTATGTTAGTGCTACAGATTATTGGGGTATATTAATAATAGAAGCCGAATCTGAAGAACAAATGCTAGATGTATTTGCTATGTGGAGAATCACGAAACCAGGTATGTTAAAGTTTATAAAAACTACTCCTGCGAAAAAAGTGGTTGATGTTTTACCCCCCTTGATGAAATTAGCTAAGCAAATAAAAGGATAAAAAGGTTTAAAGAATCATTTAAACTCTTATGTTCTTTTTTTTAAAATTAATATCTTTATTTTTTTTTTGTTTCCATTATAACTTCAATCAAATCATAGTCTCGAGATCCTAAACCTATATCTTCCGCCGCTTTTAATTGGAGTTCCCAGTGTTTTGATTCCCTGCCATCAAGGTTCATGTCCATTTCATTTTTTAAGGAATCAAAACGAGGTATATAAGAAAACCATTCGCATTTTCCATCTAATATGGGCAGATTTTCTATTCCATCTAATACGGAATATGGACTTAACTTTGAAAGATGAGTTAAATCTATACATGCCTGATCTAAAGCTACTGGATCCAAGGAGGATAAAATCCCAATATCTGGAATAAACGGGATATCACTTCCTCCCGTGCAGTCACATTGGTAAACAATGTCGATAGCATAATTTATATAGAAAATATTGTCCTTTCCAAAGAAATCAACAACTCCTATCGCATTATCAACCATTTGAATAATAAACTCCTCTCTGGTGGATTCTCCTATGTTAATTGCATTATTTTTACAAACAGACTTACACATATAGCAAAATTGGCATTTACTTTCATCTCGTTTTATTTTACCATCCTTTCCTTCGGTTAGTGCCCCCGTTGGACATAATTTTAAACACATTTCATAGTCACTTATAGGAGCATCATAATTAAATTCAAAAGTTTTACCCGTGTGTGCCTCTACTTTTCCACCTTTCGATACACAGCCAATTCCAAGATTTTTTATCGCCCCCCCAAATCCCGCTCCAATATGTCCTTTAAAGTGAGATGCTAAAATCATTTTATCAAATTCTCTCAGCCTCCCTGCTACTCTAATTTCGTTAAATTTTTTACCATTAATTTGTTGAATCTCCGTATTGATACCATTTTGCCCATCTAACATAAGAATGGGAGCACCCATTGTTTCTTCTGTAAACCCATGCATCATTGCTACTTCTAGATATTCTTTTTCAGTTGCTCGACCACTATATTCTGTGTGAACTCCTGTAAATTCCTCAGGAGCACCCCATCCACAAGATTCCGCAACAAAAGGCTTGGCACCCAAATCTTTAATATAATCACAAAGAAACCGGATATAGGAAGGTCGGATATAACGGGTATTTTCTAAGGCCCCAAAATGTGTTTTAACAACGATATTATCATTTACTTTTATTTTCTCTTCAATACCTAACTGTTTAAGGGCTAAGGGTGCCTTAAATTTACTCATACTCTCTTGATGGGTATGGGTTCGAGCCGTAAAAAAATATACTTTCGACTTCAATAATTTTCACTTTCCATATTTTTCGATTTTAAAAAGTGCTAATAGAATGTTTTTTATGATATGGTTGTATTGTATTTCTATTTTTTCATTAATTATTTTAGCTATAATTTATTCTAATACTAAAATAGAATAAATATAAACAATAAATTGGATAAAAACGCGTATGGCCCGTTGCCCTGAGTGTGCTGGAAAAATGGAATATGAGAGTGCCACAAAATCACTGATTTGCAGTTCTTGTGGATTATCTTTGAAGCGATCAGAATTAGATGATTATTGGAAAAAGATCAAACAACAAAATGTTAATGATAATGACGAATTCTCTCAGAAGAAAGCTCGTAGAAAAGATTGGCTAGAATGGTACTCAAAAAGTAAAGCTGAAAAAGAAAAATATTAGAATTTTAACATCTCTTCTCCATTCATCTATAAGGTTAGTCAATATTCTTCCATATGAGAAAAGTAAGAAATATTCGATTAATCTGCCGTCCAATTTTTAGGATTAAGTCTATTTATTGATATTTTTAAAATAAGATTTCTTTTTAATTAGAAAATAAATAAAAAAAAATATAGAATTTGAGATTTCAATAAATAGTATTTTGGAAAACTAATAAAATCTCTATCAAATCCTCGAGTATTATTTAAATTTTCTAATTAATTGAACTAAGGTTGGCGCATATTGCTCGACTTCCGCAGCCATACAAGTTTTAAATACCGTAAATATACCAGGAAGTGCCAATCTCCAAGCATTTGCATTTCTTAAAGCGTCTTCTACAGTATCAGTGTCTACAATTGAGACTCCCCAATAATCAGGAGTAATATACCAGCCTTTTACTTCCCATTTTTTATGCATCTCGCCAATCTTAGCATCTTGGATTTTTTGGAATGCATCCAAAATTTCTGAGGGAGATTTTTCTGGATTTAACTCAAAATACGTTGCAATTAACATTTCGATAATTCACCCTTTTTTGATTTGTTTACAAAATTGTGGTATAGTTAAAGATGATATTTTCCAATATAAATGTTACACTATTGTATGTATTTCTTGTGAGAAAAACCGAAATATTTAGAATAACTGATCTTTTTGGGGGAATTGTATCTCATAAAAGTTAAGTAAATTTTTTATCAAACAGATCCTCAAGTAATTCTTCTAATTTATCGGCAGGAATATCTAACAATGTAATTTGTAAATGTCTTCCGCGCTGAGCATCTTCGATTCTTACGGTCTTAGTTGCAATAATCTTAAGTTGTTTTAATTGTCTTACATATTTTCTAAAACTCATTTTAACATGCGGTTCAATAGAATAATTTTCACAGATTGTTTCATATTCAGTAAACGCATCATCGACTAGGGTATATTCTCCATCAGTATTTATAAGGGATCGTGCAATACCATAGAGAGCTAATAATTCTTGTTCATTTAATTTGTCGATAACATCTGCTCTAAATGTAGGATATACTTCATTAGATGCTTCTCTGACCATATTTGCTGAGATGCGACTTAAGGCCTCTTTATCCGCGTATAAACCGCACTTTCTCAAAATTTCGATCCCATGTCTCATATTTTTATTTTCTACTACAATTTGGCTTATCATAGCTATAATATTATCATTCACTACATTTTCTTTAAAAGCAATTTCACTTCGATACTGTAAAATGAGATTTGAATCATCATAATCATATGGTTTTAAGGTAATTTTTTCATTTAAGCGACTAAGAATTCTTTCTGTTTCGATTTTTAACCAATCCTTGTTTCTTGAAACCAATAATATCGAAAGTTTAGCATTGTGATGCCCATAAGTTTCCGCGATATCTAAAAAAGCTAAAACATCTTCCGATTTTAAAAGATGAACCTCATCAATAATTAAGAACATATAAGCATCATCGTTAATGAGCTTGGTTAAAATCAGTTTTAATGCCTCATCATCCGAAAAACCCCTTCCAGAACCATGAGTATATTTGGCCAGGAGTTCTCTAATAATTTTAGATTTGCTCCGAAAATTGATGCAGTTATAATATTCGATAAAAAGGTTAACATCTTTTTCCAAAGCTATACTTCTAAAATTTCTTCCAAAATATTTCGCAGTAACTGTCTTTCCAACTCCGCCTCTGCCTAATAAGAGACAATTAATTGACGGAGCTTCTTTTTCTTCTAAAATTCGTCGATAATTATAAATAAGAGATTTGATGACCTCATCACGAGCATATAATTTTGGAGGAACATAACTTAAATCAAGGGAGCTAGCTTGTCTAAACACCGATTTTTGACTGAATTCTCTTCTAAAAGCATCCTCGTCCATAATCGTTCAAATCGAGAATAATAATTATTTTTTACTAATTTATTATAAAATATAGAACAGTTAAAGTTAAAATTTTCTCATAAATATAGATGAATATTATTTGTCTATTAATGAAATAAAATTTTTTAAATTTTAAATAAAAGCTCCCATTACCTTATTATTCTTTTTTCAAAAAGTTCAAAAAATACACGTATTTTTTATTCTTAATAAGTTCTCTATTTTATAACAAATGGGATATTTCTTTTATGATTGAGCTTTTTATCGCACTAGCAACATTTTATTTCTTAATTTTTATTGGATATATTTTTGGGAGATTTTTCAAGAAGTATAATAAAGAATTACGGAAATACTTATCTTTCATACTTTTGTTTATACTAGCTCCCCCGCTGATATTATTAGCATTTTTATTACCAAATGAATCTCTTAATTCTTCAATAATTTTGTCCATTATCATATTCCAATTAATATTGGTTTTTTCAACTCAATTTGTTGCATTTTCAATTTTTATACGCAAAAGGAAGGAAGAAGAAAACCAAAGAAAGGGGTCTATCCTTAGTTTAGTCGCATTTCCTAATGCATTTCTTTTTCCATTACCAATCGTTTTAAGCTTATTTGGTTCTGAATATATTATTATATTAGTAATATTTTCATTATCAGCACAAGTATTAAGGGGGACCTTACTTACATATCAATGTATTTATTACGGAAAAGAGAATATTAAGACTTTCAGACAAAATTTAAAAGAATTACTAATATTTCCGCCGACTTTTACACTAATAATAAGTATTTTCTTGAACTTTATTGGAATAAGATTAAATCAAGAATTTTTTCTTAATATTAATACATTTCTTTCTCAAATTACTTCTATAGTGGGAGCTATTTTTATAGGCATTTTACTTATTAATATCAATTTTAGTAAAATCCGTATATTCAAAAAAGATTTTATAATCGTGTTTTTTATTAGGGTTATTTTCTCATTTTTTTTATTTATTTTAACTATAATTTTTATCAGAGTCCTGTCAGAAATCGGTCAGATTATACTTGTTATACTTTTATTATTATATGTTGATCCCCCTGCGGTAACCAATATATCCTATGCGGAGTATTTTCAATTAGACCATGATTTCTCTGCATTTTGTGTATTTGTTATTACCATTTTAGCAATAATCTATATTCCACTAGTTATAGTTTTTGGATTAATAGTATTTTAAGTTAGAATTTAGATTTAAAAATTCTCGCTATTATTTAATGGGTGCATCATAGAATAAGATTGTTTTAATCTGGTAATATCATTTTTAGCATAAATACGTGTCGTGTTGGGGCTACTATGTCCTAATATATCTTGTAATTCACTGATATCCATTCCTGAACGTCTAAGATGGGTTGCTCCCGTATGTCGGAAAACATGTGGAGTAATTATTTTAGCATTTGGAAATCCACATTTTTCTTTGATACGTTTAATATCTGCTTGAATTACCCGAGGATTTAATCGTTCATTTCTGGTATTTACTAATAGATAATCCTCTGAATTATAAAATATTCTATTGCTAAGGTATTCTTTTAGAATTTCGATTGTTTTATGATCAACGGGGACAATTCTTTCTTTGTTTCCTTTTCCGCGTAATCGAATATATCCTTTGTCAAAATCAACATTTTTAATTTTAATATTACATAACTCACTTACTCTTGCCATGGTTGAGTATAGTAGTCGAACAATTAAATAATATCGCTCACT
>SDNV01000210.1 GCA_004524515.1 Promethearchaeota archaeon | reverse complement strand
TTATTCCTTGGACAATGCTTTAAAAGCATCCAAAAAGACTGAAACTGACTTACAGGGTTTGCTTAAAGGATTCTCGGAGACAAAAAGTTATGTGAGTTCAGAGCCGCAAAAAGAGCGAATTGCACCCCGATTATCACACGAATCAAAGAAAAAAATCGCAGAAGCCTATGTACTAGAAGATATTCCTATAACAGAAAGACCAAAATCCAAAGAAAAAAGTGAAAATCCCCAAGTGGAAAAAAAGGAGGAGAAATTGACTGAAGAAAAGAAACCTAAAGTGGATAAAACTAGTGAAGAATTACCAAAGGATTCCCCTCCTATAAATGAAACAGCTAAAAAACACGCACCGGGATCGGTAAAAGAACCCTCATTTTCACAAAAAAATAATATTTATGAAAAACTTGGGGAATTTTTCGAAGATGTATATAAAGGATATACAAATCGTTATGACAGGTGGGAGAATTCCGTTTCCTCGATTCTTACAATATTGAGAAAGATGAGAAAAATCACTAAAAAGAACACGGAAGATTTGGTTGGATCTATCAATAACATGCACATCAAAATCCAAGATTCTTTAGAGCAATTTAAAATGAAACGGCAAGAAGTAGAAAAAATTGCAGGAATTGACGTGGAATCCATGTCGAGTGAATTTAAAAAAGTGTTAGGTTTACTAGAATTACAAGTTAAAGAATATCAATTAAAAAAGTTAACAGATGAGTATATTCACCTTTACAACTTGATATCTTAGGAATTTTGAACGATTTGAACAAACTCATTATTCAGAAATCATGTCATCACTTAATAGAGAACAAGATAGACCATTGATCCTTGATATAGGGAGTAATTATTTTCGGATGGGATGGGCCGGTGAGGACTTTCCAGATATAATTGCTCCAAGTATATATGTCGATCCAATGGATTTTTTATTCACCTCTGACGAAATTATGGGATTAGAACAAATTCTATTCAAAGATAATCCATTAAAACTACTCGTGGGACACGAAGCAATAAAGTACCGAAATATTTTAAAGATTCATGAATTTGTAAAAGAAAAAAATTACAAAATGCTACTACACTTCTTTAATGAATACTACCAAAATCTCCAAATTTCTGGAGATTATCAATTTAAACAGCCAATTATTATCTTAACACCATTTTACATGTCTGATTTGGAAAAAGAGAAATATAAAGAGGTGTTTTTAAATACATTCGGTTTTCCTTCGATATTATTTTTACCTGAAAGTCAAGCAATACTTTCAACTCTTCAAAAATCAAGTGGCGTAGTGCTTAATATGGGAGATTCTCACACTTCAATTACTACAATATTTCACGGGTTTACAAATATTATGGCAAAGGATATATTTCCCATTTCGGGTAAAGATTTAACTAACTACTTATTAAATCTATTATTAAGTAAGAAGGTAATTGATGACTCAATTTACCTTGATGAGGATATCGCAAAAGAAATAAAAGATAAATTATCAATATGCGTTTTAACCCCGGATGAAGAAGTAAAAAGGATTAAAGAAGGGTTAACAAGATATGATAGAATAGTTGATCTACCTAATGGTAGTAAACTAAAAGTAAATAAAGAAAGGCTTTTGCTTTCAGAACCTCTATTTAATCCAAAAATAATTCATATTGATCACGTGGGTTTAGCAGAAGCAGTTGCTAAGGTTGTTATGGTGTGGGAAAGAGAGAATTGGGAAGAATTACTCTCAAATATAATCTTATCTGGTGGAGCAAGTTTGATTCCTGGTTTACAAGAACGATTGAAAAAAGAAATTGCCTCATTTTTTGCTGATATGTTAAAACCTAAAATTGACGTAATTGCAGCATCAGGAAGGGAGAATATGGGATGGATCGGAGCATCAATCTTATATTCTGCGGATAAACTAAAAAAGGGTTGGATTTGCTCTTCTAATACAGAATTTGACAGTAAATGAATAATCAAATGAGAAAAATGACAGCAAATTTAGAGATTAAGAAAAATTTCTTGAAATCCTTCCAAGAAGGAATTCTGCAGGGTCGAAAATTATTATTTGCTGCAAATCATCAATGGGGTGATCGATTACTTACTAATCTTTATTTTAAAATTGAAAAAAATGATTGGTTAGATGTCCAAAAAAAACATCAACTTATCATGATTATCGCAAATTCATGGTGGATGTATCTTAATTCTCTTTCGAAGGATTTAAAAACTAATAAAATAGATCTTATAAAATATATTGATGTCTATAAGCGATTTTTCTCATTTCTAACCAAAGTAGATGACTTTTATCTTTTAAATAACTTTTTTAATGTCTTATTAAAAAATTTCATAACGATGGATGATTTATCTCTCCCAGGGATAACCAAATTCATAAATTCATTTTGTTTTATAGTGAAAGAAAAAGGAGAATACCAAAAATTAATTGAATTACAAATTCTCCTTACATTTTTGAGAAAATCAGTCTTTCCTCAAGATTTTTTTCATTTCAGCATGGAAGAAATTGGAAGAACAATATTTAAATTAGAACCCGGAAAGAGGGCTCTATTTCTCTATATTTTGTTAGAAAATATAAATTTAAATTTTAATTTAATGGAAGATTCAAATGAATTTGTAAAAATTATATCCAAGATTTTAATCAATCGGATTCCAAGTTATTTGAAGAATGATTTCAATGAATTAAATAAAATACAGATAAATGAGAGAAATTATGAATCGTATATCACTGAATTTGATGATCTAATTTATTATTTAAATGATATTGGAGAAGATTCTTGGATAATTCTCATCATTAAGAATGTTTTTATCAAATTAAACAAGTTTTCTTCATATGGAGATGCTGTCACCTATATCCGGAAATTTATTGATTTTGCTGTAAAAAGAAATCGCTTCAAATTAGCGTTTGCAATATATGATTATTTAGAGAACATTTTTTTAACCAAATCTGATTTAGGATACGATAACATTTTAATTGAATTATGGCTTGAAGCCGCTAAAAAGTTCGTTTCAATGAACGAAAAGCGGTTTTTATTGCAATCATTAGAAAAATTGGAAAATTATTTAAAATTACCACAAACTAGCAATCAGATCTTCCATTATTTCTATACAAATAATCTTTTATGGCAATTTAAATCGATATTTTTCTCACTTGATCAAAAAGAATTCTGGCGAATGATTTTTTATCGCGTTCTTTGGGAAGAAAACGATATTGACTTAGCTATAAAATTGATTCCCTACTTAGACAAAAAAATTCAAACCGTTATTCAAGATCCAAAAAAGCTGTACGATGAAACTAAATCTCTCATAAGTGATAGTTTCTTTTTTGATGATGAAGAATACCAGCAGAAATCTCTAAAGGATGATTTTGAAGTCAAGCAAATGATATTTAGGATTAATTCGAATGGACTCCTTACATATCGTCTTATTTCCTTTAATGAAGAAATTGTTGAGGGTCATATTTTTAATGAATATTGGAATGATAGCCAATTATTTGAAATTTTCAACTATGTTTTTTCTAAAGAAACGCAATCAAGTTTAGATTTTTCATTAACAGAATTAGGGAAGTTAATGTACCTCTTTTTAAATAAATCTATTAGGAATTATTTTAAACGATTTGATGTTAAATCACTGGGAAAAGTTCCTGAGATTTATTTCATTCTTGACCAAATGACAATTCCATTCGAATTGATTTATGATAATAATTTTTTCTTGCTAAAGTATTCAATTGGATATATAATTGGGGAACCTCCATTGGAGGGAGTTTCTTTTGAAAGAGAAGAAAACTCTATTCCCAATAACAATAGAAATAGCTATAAAGTTTTATTAATTGAAAGCTTGAATTCAACTAATCCATTGGCATGGAACGAGACTTCAAAAAAAAAAGAACTGCTTTTTAATTTTCCAAATGGAATAGAAGAAGTAAATTATATTATAAATTTTTTTAATAAAAGAGAAAAGATTGATGAAATATCCATATTAACGGGTATAAATTCAACTCGCGAGAAGATATTATCTCATATAAGAAGTGGGCAATATTCAATAATTCATTTTGTTGGAAACCTCTTTTACTCTAAACAGAATCCTTTTAA
>SDNV01000209.1 GCA_004524515.1 Promethearchaeota archaeon | reverse complement strand
TTGTCGTAAGGTCATTAAGGCTAATAATGCCCAGATCTCATCTTTTAACTGTCCTGTATGTAGCACTATAAGGCTGGTTCCAATAGATTCCATGATAGCGCCCATGATAACTTCTTCATATTGGTGTTTCCAAAGATCTTTATCACCTTCAATTTTCATCTGAGACCAATAAGCTGCTGGTACTCCCATTACTGGCCATCCTGCATTTTTATCTTCCTTGTTGATTGCTGCTGTACGAAGTTGTATGATGTTATCATAGGTCACTGAAACATTTCCAGGGCCATAATAAGTTCCCGCATCTAACACGATGTCTTTTAAGCCTAATTTTTGCAGAGTTGCACTCAGTGACATCAATTCATCAAGGTCATGAGACACTACAGCCAAAGGTAGATTATTTTGAATCGCAAAAGTGCCGATTTTTTCCCAACTTTCTTTGGTTGCCGCATAAAGTAAAGGGCGTTTACTTTTAATTTCACCTGCTGCCCCTAATAAGCTATCTGCATTTAAGCTGCAAAGCATTATCGGAAGATTAGATGCTTCATTTAGTTTTTTAGCTGCAAGTTTAAATTGTTCTATATCTCCAGATACATTTCTTAACGCGATACCATTTATCTTTAACACATCTCCAATCCGTTCTATTGTTAAATCTGTTAAGTATTTTGCCTTTTCTTCCAGATCTGAATCATCATCTGCAATTTCAATAAATATGGCTGTTTCATTATAAAATGTTAATTGATGGCGCATTAAAACTTCTTCACCGCCTACGACTACTTCCCTCTCTCCAGTACCAATAATTACTGGTTTTTGAGGCGGTGTGACCAGTTTAATGAGTTTCTCTCGATTTTTTGCTTGTTTTGCTTGCATTAAATGCGTACAGTCTTGCACTCGGATCTTACGTTCAAGTAGATCCGTAGCAAATGCCATACATGTGTCATATCCGCAATCCTTACAATTGGACTTATCTAATAGACTATATATATCGAGTGGGCTAGGTCTTCCCATTTTTCATTCCTATCCGTTCTAATTTTACAGAATTTAATTTTGAATAATTATGTTTAGAATTAATTATGAATTATAATTAAAATTTAGTTTTTTCTACGATGAATGTATATTTTAAGGATTCTAACCATTATTGATCGAATCATTTAGCTAAATCAATTTTAAATTGTGAAAAGCAGTTGAGAGAATAGAAAGAGAATAACTAGATTTTATAGAAAGAAAAAACTTTTGCGAATGGATGGATAAAATTTGTTTTAGTTCTTCTTTTTTTATTCTCTCTTGCGAATTTAAAAAGCATTAATTATTAGAAACTCCAATATTTAAAGCACACCTATTTTTTCTTTACATCTAATTTCACTCAGGATTTCATTTATGAAATGCACGTTCTCTTCACCAGCCTCTTCAATGAGTTTTTTAGATGCAGAGTGCTTAAAGGCCCAAATTTCAATTTCTTTTTGAAGATACTGCAATTTTCGCACTATCTCGATAAAATCACCATCTCCCGACACAAGTATGGCTTTATCATAAGTATCTTCAATCCCTAATTCAACGATGTCGCGATATATGAAAATATCAATGCGTTTTTGAACTTTTTTCCCTTCAGGAGTACTTTTAACAGGTCTGGATTGAATCACATAGCCTTGAGAAACAAGATAATCAATAAAGCGACGTTTTTTGGGAAAAAGATTATCTGGTATTCCCAGATAAATGAATGCTCCCACTAGATAATCCTGACCTGTTAATATTTCTTTAAACTTTTTATAATCGATCCTTATATTCATGCTATTAATTGAATGAAACAAGTTGGCATGGTCTACGAATATAATAACCCTAAAAGTCAATCTTTAAAAACCCTTTATTATTTCAATAAACACTCATTAATTTACACGGTGATATATAAACATAAAGAATTTTTTAGAGACAAATTAAAAAAAAGAGAATGAAAATATGATGTTTTTTAATAGATGGGTGGGAGTTTAATTCAAGGCTTTAAAATTTTAGGGAACGGTACTTCCGCCAGGAGGAAACCATTCACTATGCCCAAATCCTGCAACAGTTAACCCTAATGCTAATATTGATAATACTGATAAAAGAATCATCAGTTTTTTATTTTTATGCATTTTAAATTACCTCGTAGGAATTTTATAACAGATTTTATCATTCACTACACTATTTCATTTAGATATAATTATTTAAACCACGAATTAATTATTGGATTTCTGATGAAAAAATTAGTGCAAAATTATTACACTAGAGGGGTTATTTGTCTATATAAGGCAAATTCCTGAATTCAAAAAAGCAGATCTTCCAAATCATCAAATTGGTTAAATTAACTTTGGATAGACGGGTTTAAATCCTTTTACAAATAATTTATGATTCTTCCATTTATTATCTAAATCATTCCAAACCAAATTCTTAAGTGGATTATAGGAATTTAGGGAATCTAGATCAATGTTATAAATTCTTTTAATAAGATTTAAGCCTTCATACAATTCTGTCGTCATTAAATAATATTTTAATTCAAGATATTCAAACAATTTAGATATTCTTTGAAAGTACGGGCTAATTTCAACATTCGGAATTGAAAGTTTAATAAATAAACCTTGAGTGAAATTCTTTTTCTCAAGGAAAGAATGAATATAATACTCACCTTCGATTTCTGATATTTTTAACACATTAAAATAACGAAAAATGTTAATTAAAACAATTTTTTGGTGTTCATTTATATCTGGAATAATAATTATTAACTTTTCTCTTAAATGAAGGTTCTTAGGAACTAGATATGTTGAAATCAAACCATTTCTTAATAATGGAGTTATTATTTTTTCGGCTTTCGCTCCCCTTTTTGTTTTTAATAGTTTTTTTAGGTTAGGCGATTTTATGTTGTATATTTGGAGGAGCCTGGTGAAATTTTTAGAATTTGGAGTAAAGTCTGGTTCAAATGAGACATCATTATTAATTATTTTTTCTTTAAGGGTATGCAATTCGTAAGATTTATCAAATAGAATTTTGAAGATATGAGTATTAAATTGATTAAAATCTAAATTCCATCCGTCAGAATTGATATTTTTTGATAAGTCCATGATATTATAAGTCTTTTTGACAGAGAACAAGATATATGAATTTACAATCTTTTTAGATAAAATTAACCAATTTAGGAAAGCAAGATTTGGTTTATCTGCGGGGAAAAGATATTTTATATAAAACCCGACCATTTTTTTTGGGCGGGGAATAAATTTTATTGATATAAAAGTATTAATTAATAATAATTTCATAAAATTTGATTCTAATTCTTCTGAAGTAAGCGTCTCATTTTCTGAAAATAAATTTTCCAAATTGTTAAAATTTGAAGGTTCAATATATAAATGATATTCTTGTAGTTTAAATTTTCTCCAAATTGGTTTAAATCTTATCTCCTTGACATAGTTCTTAAAAAAGTTTTCATTTTTTATCTGGTTATATTTTGTATTGTGTAAGATAATGTTGTCTATATCTATATGAAACTTATATAATTCATTCAATTCATTGGGAGAAAATTTGGTTCGCTCGTTATATCTCTCCATATTTATCTGATCCACTAATTTCAATAAACTTTTCTCCTTAGTCCAGAGGTTTTCATAAAGACTGAATGAACCTTTCTCAAGCTCTGGAACTTTAGTCCCCATTAATTGTAGAATATAGATATTAAACTGGTCAAAAAGATCAAATGTGTAATGAAATTGTTTATTTAGAAAGTCATAAAAATCCTTTCTGCTAAACACTTGGAAAATTCCTGGATTGATAAATCTGTTTCCAATTATTAGATCCTTACCGAAAATATTATTTAATATGGATAATAATTGATATCTCTCTTTTGAATTCAAATATGGTACACCAAATTCACAAAATACATACTTATGGTCTTTAATGAAAAGATTTTGAAAAATGAAATAAGGGAAAAACTTTTTCATAGACTTTAACTGCTCTAAAACACTTTTGGAATGCTTTAGAATTAAGGTAAAGAATTGTCTAGCAAAAAATATTGCAACTAATGATTCTATCAAGCTTGGATGGATAATAGGAGGATTTGAAGTCGCGAATTCTTCTAATTTAGTTT
>SDNV01000004.1 GCA_004524515.1 Promethearchaeota archaeon | reverse complement strand
ATAGATACTGAGATCTATTATCCAAAATCCTAACGCAAAAAAGACAATCCATTCTACAAGCGACCATCTTACTGCAATATAAAAAGCAATTAACCCTGCGATAATAAATCCCACATGAGAATGAAGGTTTGAAAACCTCTGATCTTTAAGAATAGTTATACTAAAAATGACCAAATTAATCATCGAGCATAAAAAAAAAATTAACGCTAAACCTGCATGGATTATGGACATTGTGAAATTTATAACAGGGAAAAAACCGATTAGTGATAAAGATAAACATCCCATAATTGACAATTTGACCGCTCTATTAATCATTTTTATATTATTTGACGTCTGTTTTAGAATTTTTCCTAAATAAATAAAAAAAGGGATGGCAATAATTCCAACAATTTTAAGACCGTTATTAAAAAGAGGAGCAGAAACCCCCGGGCCAATACCCAAAACGCTTATATCATTATATAATATATTGTATCCCGGAAAATGAATATATGAAAGAAAAACAAAAAGAAACGTCAAAGAGACGGATATTAATCCATAAATCGAACCAGGAATTATTTGAAAACAAGTATCGGTATATTTTTTAATTGTTTCCATCAGCAATGCCTCAAAATATTGAGTTTATACTAATCAATTTATTAAGGTAACAAAATCAATCATTTAATGTCTTTTATAAAGCAAAGAGATTGAATTAGAAGTGATCCAAGATATAATGCAGAAAGTCATAATCCATTCAATTATCGGTATCCAAATAAACAAGAATATCGCATATACTCCTGCAACAATAAACCCGTGACAAGCTTGGATTTTATTAAAATTATCGGCCTTTAACATTAATATACTATATGATGTCAAATAACCAAACCCACTTGCTATACTTATGGTTGCTAATGTTCCGTGTGTAATGTAAATAATAGGATTAGTTTCAACTGATGGAAAAAAACCTAATAAAGTATATGTAATACAAGATATAATAGCTGAAGAAATAGCAAATTTTCTTAAATTTTCTTTAATCTCTTTTCCGATAAAGGATTTGCCGAGATCGATATAATAAGGAATAATGATTATACCTGATATTATTAACCCAATATTAAAGAAAATCCCTCCAGGGCCAACCCCTAATTCAGATACCATATTATTAAATATACTATAGCCTGGAAAATAGGAAAACGCTATGATGTCGCCTACCAGGATAACAATAACTGAAATTAATCCAAAAACTCCTCCAGAAATTAAGTCAAGAAGTTTATCAATAAGATTTGCTTCCCTTTCCATAATTAATAAATATTTCTTTTGTTATTAAAAAGTTCTTCATTGAAAATATTAAAGATTTAGTATTATAACTTATGGTAAATTAAGTAGGATGAAGTAGTAGCAAACCAAATGAAAACTACTAAAGACAAAATCCATTCAACTATGGGAACCCAAGTGAACAAGAATAATATTAAACATCCAATAAGAAATATACTTACATATACTGGCAAATTAGTAAATTTTTTGTTCTTTACCATTAAAAAACTAAAAAGAAGTAAAAAAAGTATTGTCGCTAAAACCCAGATGAAAGCAAATATTCCATGCATTAAATATATTTGATAATTAGAGGGATCAGAAGGAAAAATACCAATCAATATATATGCTGTGTTAGCTATATAGAATATTATTAAGGAAGAAGTTCTTGTTTTTTCATAAATTCCGTTTATTTTAAGCGATCTTACAAATGCCACATAAAAAGGGATACATACAATTCCAGATAATATTATTCCTAATTTAAAAAAAAAAGCGCCCGGTCCTACTCCTAGATCAGATATCATATTTTTTGTAAAATCAAAATCCGGAAATAATAAAAGCGCTAAAAGATCCCCGGTAAATCGTATAGATGCCGATAATAATCCATAATATCCCCCAGGTGCTATTCTCAAGAATTTATCAGTGATTTTTCCCATACATAAATTATTTAATTGGTTAATTTTAAAATTTTTTAATATTGAATATAAAATTAGAGTTAAACACGCTAATTTCGAAGAAAAATTTAGTATTGAATTTATAATGGTTATATTCTATAAGTTATGGTATATCATATAGGAAGCAATTATTACTAACCAGATTATAAAAGTAAATGTCATTATCCATTCAATTAGGGGCAACCACGTACATAAAAATATAATCATAACAATAATTAGGATATAACCTGAATAGCTAGGTAATGCTGAGAATTTTCCATCTTTTTTCATTAATCTGCTAAAAATTATTATATAAATAATAGCAGTCAACCAACTGATTATCGCAAATAACCCATGAGCGAGATAAATTAAGTAAATTTCTTCAACAGAAGGAAAGAAGGCTATCATAATATAGGTAATATCTGAAATGTAAAAAAATATTAGTCCTGTTTTTCTCATGCTCTCATTAACCTCCTCACTTTTAAGTGATCTCGCAAGAGCTACGTAAAATGGTATTGATATAATTCCTGAAATTATTAAACCTAAACTAAAAAAAATACCGCCAGGGCCAACTCCTAAATCAGAGACCATATTATTAATTATGCTATATCCCGGGAAGAATAAGAATGCGATGAAATCTCCTAACATCCTGATAATGACAGATAATATTCCATAAAACCCTCCAGGAGCTATATCAAGAAATTTATCTATAAAATTCCTTTTTTGTTCCATAGATAGACATTAATAATTATTTTTAAAAAAATTTAAGAGTTCAATGGGTTTTCTAATAATAATAAAAATCATTTCTAATTAGTTTAATATATTGTAAACTTCGCTCGACCCCGCTTTTGGGTTTCGAGTGTTTTTTTTCTTATATCTTTATCAATAAGACCCTCAATATTACATAAGTATTCATATTCATCCTTTAAACATAAGGTAATCGCCGTTCCTTTTTTGCTCATTCTAGAGGTTCTTCCTATTCTGTGAACATAATTTTCTGGGAATTTAGGGATATCATAATTAATTACATGGGTTATATCATCAATATCCAAACCTCGAGCGGCAACATCCGTAGCAATCAACATATCAACTTTTTGGTCTCTAAATTCTTTTAATATTTTTTCACGTTGGAATTGAGACAAATTGCCTGAAATCACCCCCACTTTATATCCTGATTTTTCGGATCTCAATTTACCGTATAACCAGTTTGCGGTCTTTTTCGTATTAACAAATACAAGCACGAATTCTGCCCTTTCTTTTCGTAAAATCTTTAAAAATGTTCTATATTTTTCCTCAAACATTTCTATTAAATAGTAATACTGCCGGGTATTTTTTACCGTAAGATCATCTTTACTTAAATTAATAAAATCAAATTTATTTCCTGCATATTTTTTGACCAATTCTCGCATATCATAATCTAAAGTAGCAGAAAATAACATAAATTGATATTTAGACCTAATTTGATTTAAGATGTATTTAACATCAGGAGCAAATCCCATGTCCCATAATCTGTCAGCTTCGTCAAGAACGACATATTTTATATTATCAAAATTCAGTTTCCTTCTATTATATAAATCAATGATTCTTCCCGGTGTTCCTACAATAATATGCAGACCCTGCTCTAGTTTTCGGATTTGATTATTTATTGAGACTCCACCATAAATAGTGGTAGACTTTACCTTATTATCTCCTAAATCAAATACAACTTGATTCACTTGCTTTGCAAGCTCTCGGGTTGGAACTAAAATTAACGCTTCATTATTTTGAAATGATAATTTCTCTATTATAGGCAAAACAAAAGCTAAGGTTTTTCCCGTTCCTGTTTTAGATTGAGCCATAATATTATGATTATTTAAAATCAAAGGAATAGCTTTCTCTTGAACAGGTGTAGGCTGAAAAATATTTAATTTTTTTAAAGCGTCTACTTTTTCTATACTAATACCTAAATCTTTAAAATTCAAATTTTCAAATCACTTAAAATATACTTCCACGACGTTATTTCTCAATATATAAAACATATGATAATAAATAAACTCTACGATTTTATTTGAATAATTATAGAACTTATTGAAATAATGCATATAAATTGCTAAAATAATTTTTCTTGAAATTTAGATAAATGAGATTAATTTAAACTTTAATCAGTAATTAAAATATAGATGAGATTTATTAAATAGTAATTATGTATAGGTAAAATCAATAGTATTTAAGAGTGCTTTATAATGAGAACGAAGAGTAACCTCAGATACTCCCATAACCTCTCCGATATTACTTTGATTAACTTTTAAATTCTTTAATAGAAAATTGAATTTTATGCTCATATCTGAAAAACCTTAATTACAAAGTATAACTAATTTAATATATTATTTAATCTTAACATAGCGTCCGTAGTAAAGTGGTATTATGCTGGCTTCCCAAGCCAGCGTCCCGGGTTCGAACCCCGGCGGACGCATTATTCTTTTTTTTACCATGAAAGTCCTTTTAGAAATCTTAAATCATTAACTAAATTTTCAGATTCATGGGCAGGTACTTCCATAAAGGCATAAAATTCATTTTGCCAAAACGCTTTTCCGGATGTCGTAGATCGTATATCCTCTGCGAATTTTATGGAATTTCTTACGGGTAAAAGGATTTCGATAATAGCTTGATAATCCTTTTCTTGGTCGATGGTTTTAATTTTAGCGGAATATTTTGAGAGGAGAGTAATCGTATTTTTAATATATTCAGGAGGAAGTTGGATAATGGTATGATAAATAGGTTCCATTAAAATCATTTCCCCTTGGTTTAATCCCTTTTTAATAGCCTCATAAAACATGGAAGATAATTCAGTAAAGGCACTTTCCTCATCAATTCCATTAAGAATTAATTCTTTTATTATAATTTTAATTTCCATTAATTTTTCACCACAGAGAGGCCCATTCAAATGGATTTTTTCCATAATTTTAAGAATTAAGTCTTTATAAAACGTATTTAATTCGTTTTTCCCAAGATAAATTAAGATGTTCTGATCCTCATCACAATTCCAAAAGCCTTCTATTTCATCGTCCTTAAGATTGGTCTTTTCTTTTAAAACTTCACTCAATCTACTTTTTGGCTTTATTGAATGGAATTCGGTAGATCGAAAAAATTTAACAGATTCATTATCTAATCGTTCAATTTTTAGTTCAAGTGAATGTTGCCCATTCTGAGATTTAATAATAATAGGATCTGAATCATACTTACAGGATTCTTTAAAAACTGCTCTAGGTTCAGAAATAGAAACGGGTACTCCTCTTTTCCCTAATTCATCGGTACTAATTTCAAGATGGAGGGGTCCCATTCCAGATAATAAAAATTCTCCGTTCTCTTCATTAATTTCAAATTTTAAATTAGGATCTTCAATTAAAAGATTTTCCACAAGTTCTTTCATTTTGTCTAAATCTCTTAAATATTCTGGCTCCATAGATACCGTTACAACGGGGGTGGTAACGTATTTTACATTCTCAAAAGGAATAATTTGATCTAAATAGTCTGGTTCAGTAATGGTTTCACCACTCTTAACTTTTTTAAGCCCTTCTAAAGCAATTATATTTCCAACGGGAATTTCATCTACCCGTTCTCTTCTCTGACCCATAAAAATGGCAATTCTCTGGATAGTCTCATAGATATTTTCCCTTAATAAAAAAATCTCTTTTTTTTTGGGACATTTCCCAGAAAATATCCTTCCTGTCGCTACTAATCCATGTTTATCCACTTGCACTTTACTTAGACATATTACTAGCGGACCATTCGGATCACAATTTATCATCGCTTTCCCTAACTTGGTATCCAGATCCCCATCATATATTTTTTTAATTCGATATTTTTGAGCTTCCACAGGACTGGGAAGATGATCCACTACCATACCTAGTATTGCTCTATGAATGGGAAGGTATATTTGTAAATCGCTGTAGGAATCTTTAGAATAAGTTTCTTTCTTGTATCTTGTTCTAATATTACTAAATTTTATATCACTATTATTAATAATTTTAGCGGTGAAGCCCCATTTATGGAGTGCTGACCCAAATGCAACATTTCCTTTGGCAGGTGCTACCTTCCATTCATTATTAAATGGAGGATCGGCATACCTCTCCAAAAGAGTATTGAAATCATTTATTATCCGTATATATTTTTTTCTGATATCTTCATCAGAGAGTTTTAATTCACGTATTAAACGATCTACCTTATTAATGAAAAGAACGGGTTTAACTCCTTCTTGTAATGCCTGCCTTATAACGGTTTCCGACTGAGTGATGATTTCTTCTACAGCGTCAACAACTACTACGACACCATCAACGAGTCTTAAAGCCCTAGTAACTTTCCCGCTGAAATCTAGATGTCCGGGAGTATCAACCAGATTAATTAAAAAAGGTTCTTGCCCCTCGAGAGATTTCTCATAATATAATGAGATATTGGCAGATTTCATGGTGATGCCTCTTTTTTGTTCCTCTTCAAGAAAATCCAAAGCTCGAGCTTCTCCTGCTAATTCGGGACTCAACAACCCTGCCTCACTTAGCAATGAATCTGAGAGGGTAGTTTTACCATGATCTATATGTCCCACAAATCCAATATTTCTTATTTTTTCAGTCTTATTCATTAAGTTTAGGATTTCAGAAATCTCTTTTCGGGGGGGCATTATTGTTAGCTCAAATTTTCTGTAATATTAATTTAAGATATAATTAATTTGATTAAAATTTTAGTATTAGAATAAAAGAATTAAGTGTGGGAAATGACTTTTCTCGCTACTCAAGATCTTCTTCATTTTATTGATATGTAAAATATCAATATCAGGTGGGTCAGAAAGCGCATTAAAAAATCATTTCCCATTAATTATAATGTAAAACTATAATTTAACTTCACCATCAATTCTTACAATTCGACCATCAATATGCAATCGTCCCTCATAGAATAGTTCTATTGCTTTTGGAAAAGCTTTATGCTCCCATTCTAAAATTCTTGGTCCCAAAGTTTCTTTTGTATCAGTATCATACACCGGTACTGCTTTTTGAATGATGATGGGACCATGATCTTCATGAGCATCCACAAAATGAACGGTTACTCCCGATACTTTCACCCCATAGGCGAGAGCATCTTCATGAGCATGCATTCCTTTGAAAGAAGGCAATAGAGCGGGGTGAATATTCATTACATTTCCTTTAAACGCATCAATAAAATGTTGACTTACGAATCTCATATAACCTACTAAAACAATGAGCTCACATTGATACTCTTTAAAGACCTCAATCATTTTCTGATCATACTCTTCTCTAGTTCCCTTATGTTTATCAGATTCTATAAGTACATATGGAATATTATGATTCTTCGCTCGTTCCATACAGTAGGCTCCAGCTTTATTACATATTAAAACCTCGACAGATGCTTTATCCTTTAAAATTCCAATTTCGGTAGCTTTTAGAATAGCCTCAAAATTAGAGCCACTCCCTGAAGCTAATGCTCCCACTTTTACTTTATTCATATAACGTCTAATTATCATTTTTAAAAAAACTTTATCTAATCATAAACTCATTAAATTTTTGATTTTATACGTGGAGTTCTCGAATGAAAAGCTAATTGAATATAATGGTAAGGTTTTTATTTGAATATTAGTATATTTTAATTAGAAATTTAGAAATTATTTTTTCTAATTATATTCTCTCATAACTAAAATTATGTAAGAGAATTAAATCTGGTTTATACAAAAGCAGAACTAAAAATATATTCAAAATATCTTCAAAAGTTACATAAATTTTGTAGTGAAATAAATAGAAGTTTTAAAACATAGTTTAAACGATTTAATTAGGATTTGAAATAAAGATATTTGATGTAAAAATTAACTATTTAAAGGAGAGTCACGAAAATTGAGTTTTGAAAGTGAATTACAAAGAATTAAAGATGAGATTGTATCTCATTTGCCTCCCGAGATAACCGTAAAGAAAATTGAATTCGAAGGTCCTGAAATTGCGGTATATTCAGAAAATTCTGACTTGGACGCAGATGAGAGTTCGGATGTTTTAAAGGATTTAGCAAAAGTAATGCGAAAAAGAGTAGTATTTCGATGGAATGTAGAGAAAAGAAAAGATCCCAATGAAACTGAAGAGTATATTCGAAGTTTAGTTGGAGAAGAAGCTGAAGTCTCCGCTATTGAATTTGACCATACAAGGGGGGAAGTGATAATTGAATCAGGGAAACCAGGATTAGTTATCGGTAAAAAAGGAGTAAATTTAAAAGAAATAAGATCAAATACTTTTTGGCAACCTAAAACAATTAGAACTCCTCCAATTGCTTCAAAGACAATTCAATTAATAAGAGGTATGCTTAAACAAGAAAGAAAAACGCAAAATGAGATTTTATTAAATATAGGGAGAAGAATACATCGTCCAATTCTTTTTAATGATCTCGTTATTCGTTTGACCGCTTTAGGAGGATTTCGAGAAGTCGGACGATCTTGTATTTTGATGCAAACGAGAGATAGCAATATCTTACTTGATTGTGGATTGAATGTTGGAAACCCTAATGATAAGTATCCTTTTTTTGAGATTCCAGAATTTAGTGTAAGGGATCTTGATGCAGTGATTGTTTCTCATGCCCATTTAGATCATTGTGGGCTTGTACCATTTCTCTTTAAGTATGGTTATAGAGGACCCGTCTACTGCACATTACCCACTAGAAACTTATCTACTATGCTACAATTAGATTATGTTCAAATATGTGAAAAAGAAGGGATTAATAGTCCTTATTCTAAAAGAGATGTAAAAACCACAGTTCTTCACACTATTCCTCTTTCATGGGGTAAAGTTACGGATATTGCACCGGACATAAAATTAACACTCCATAATTCCGGGCACATATTAGGCTCTTCAATAGTGCATTTACATTTTGGAAAGGGAGGGTATAATTTTGTGTATACTGGTGACTTTAAATTTCAAAAAACACGGTTATTAGAAAAAGCGAATGTTAAGTTTCCGAGAGTTGAAAGCCTTCTTCTTGAAGCTACATATGGTGGCCCTCAAGACAGAATACCAAGCAGGCAAGAATCCGAAAAAGAGCTGAAACAAATCATGAATTCAACCATCAATAAAGGGGGTAAAATCTTGATTCCCGTATTGGCTGTAGGACGAGCTCAAGAATTAATTATTGTATTAGAAGAATTTATTTCTAAAGGAATAATTGAAAAAGTCCCGATTTTCCTTGATGGATTAATTAGTGAGGCAACTGCAATACATACTGCGAATCCCGATTTCCTTAGCAGTGATCTTCGAGAAAAAATACTGCATCAAGGTAAAAATCCATTTTTAAGCGATTTTTTTACGACAGTCAACTCCCACGAAGAAAGACAAGATATATTGAAAGGGGGCCCTTGTATTATTATGGCAACTAGCGGAATGCTCATTGGTGGTCCATCAGTTCAATACTTAAAAGGGCTAGCCAATGATAAAAATAGTGCTCTAGTTTTTGTTTCTTATCAAGTCTCTGGAACATTAGGTAATAGAATCCAACGGGGTTTCCGAGAATTCCAATATGTTGATTCTAAGGGAAGAACGCAATTAGTTAAATTAGCGATTAATGTTTTTACCTTAGAAGGTTTTAGTGGACATTCCTCTCGTAGCCAAATATCGCAGTTTCTACGCCGAATTCAGCCAAGACCTAAAATGGTGATAACCAATCATGGTGAGGAGAGTAAATGTGTTTCATTAAGTACTATGATTCATAAAAAACTCAGAAAAGCAACTAAAGCTCCTAAAAATCGTGAAACTCTCATTTTAAAATAATTATCATACTTTTTTAAGATTTCATATCTGAATTAATTTTTATTCTTCCAAGAAACCTTAATTTTTTTTAAAAAGCAATTACTTATTATCTTAAAATTACTTTCTAAGTGGTATTCTATTGACTATTAAAGAACATCGATTATCTATAATTCGAAGGATAGTACAAATCGTTAGCTTTATTTTCATAAATTTTGTAATTCTTGAATTTATTTTTGCCATCAATTTAAGAGGCCTTGAAACGTTTATAAGAATATTACCTATTCTTGCTGCGCCAGAAAATCCGTTATCTGCAGGTGCTGGGTTTGCAGAATTTATTTTTTATTTCATTGCTGAAGGAGAAGTTCCATTTTTAATATTAGGGATATTCCTTTTACTTATCTTATTTTTTAATCGATCTTTTTGTGGCTGGATTTGCCCTATTGGTACAATACAAGATGGGTTATCATTTATTCCCACGAATAAAAAAAAAGTTAAAATTGAAACCCATAACACTTTAACTCATTTAAAATATTTAATTGTGCTCTTATTGTTGTTTATAATTGTTCCCTTAGGTTTTACGAAAATAACAGACGAGAGTTTTTACAAGGATTATAAAAATAACTTAGGAGAAGTTGCAGAAAATCCCGTGGGATATTTTTCTTTATCCGAATATATTTTTGTATTTTTTCCAAATATTGTGGAAGAAATGTGGGAAAAACAAAATTTAGAACCCCTTTTCACGGAATTTGGCATATTCTTTATGTTTACATTTTATTTGATTGTGCTCATTTTAGCATTATATTATCCTCGAGTATATTGTAGGTATTTATGTCCCTTTGGAGCGATGTCAGCTGCCATAAGTGATTATTCATTGTTGAAATTATCAAGAAGTCCCGTGAGATGTGTGGGAAGAGCTGAGTGTGGTATATGCGAACGAGTGTGTCCAAAACAAATTAGAATTTTGGATGAACCATTTGAATTTTTTACGGGTAAAGGGGAATGCAATATGTGCTTAAAATGCATGGAATCTTGCCCTTATGACGCAATAGAGTTCAAATTTGGGTAAGATTTTTATTTTATTTTGTATTTTAAATGATTTATTTTTTTAAAAATCAAATGGCGTAATAAAAAGAATGGATCCTAAAAAAATTGAACAGTTGCGAGTACGTTTAGGAAGAGAGAGTGATATAGGAATCCATGGAATTTTAGATTCGCAAGCCATTCGCTTTTATGAAGAAGAAGACGATAAAGATTACAGAGATATAAGGCCACCCTTTTTTCGAGATGTGGATAGAATAGTTCATAGTAAAGCATATGCTCGATACATAGACAAAACTCAAGTATTTTTTGATATAATTAATGCGAATATAACTCACCGCTCGTTGCATGTTATTCTAGTTTCTAGAATTAGTCGTCAAATTGGAAGAGTGTTAAAACTTAACACTGATCTTATAGAAGCAATCGCTTTAGGACATGACATAGGTCACGCGCCTTATGGACACGTTGGGGAGGAAATTTTAGATGAGATTGGTAAGAAATATAATTTAAACAATTTTAGCCACAATGCTCAAAGTATTAGATGGTTATCATATCTAGAAAAAAGATTTCCAAAAGAACCCGCAAAAGGTTTAAATCTAACCTTACAAGTCTTAGATGGTATTTTATGTCATGATGGAGAAATTAACGAGCAGGAATTAAAACCTCTTAAAATAAATGGCAAAATATGGGAAGATCACTTTAGAGAATACGAAGATTGCTTTAATGAGAATAAATTAAAAAGGATTCCCATGTCTTATGAGGCTATCGCTGTCAGATTTGCAGATTCAATTTCTTATATAGGGAGAGATATAGAAGATGCCATTCTCTTAAAATTTATTAAAAGATCAGAAATCCCCGAAAAATGTAAAAAAATTCTTGGAGATACGAATCGAAAAATAATAAATACCTTAATAATGGATTTATTAAATTATAGTTTAGATAATGATGTAATCGGCTATAGTACAGAAATCTTTGATGCCTTAAAAGAACTTAAAATTTTTAATTATGAGAATATCTATAATAGAAGGGACTTGCTACTCAATAAAATTTCACAGAAATCTTTTAAAGAAGAGCTAACTAAAAAATTTGAATTGATTTTTCAAATTTCATTAAAGGACCTGGAAGAAGAAAATTATGATTCTCTAATTTTCAAAGATCATATCGAATACATAGACGATGAACAATATTCGAGTTATTTTAAACGCCTTAAAAATGATAAAAAACAACCCTTGATGGTAAGAGATTATATCGCAGGAATGAGTGATAAATATTTCAGCGAAATTTTTGAAAAATACATAAAAAATCAGGCGAAACTTACATAATTTTCATGATTAACTAAAGGGATTTAAATAGTTATATTTCGATAATATTGTGATTTAATACAGATTAAGTAGTTTTAATTTTAAGAGGATTACACATCCAGAAGATATATAATAAGTTTTTTTTTTTCAGTTTCCCTAAGCAGCGGAAATCGACAGTCTATCTCACGGGGTTTTTTAAATCGGCTAGGGGTTTTACGAAAACAAAGTTTTATTAGCCGAAATTTTTTTTTTAAAATATCTTCCATTGTGATGTGTAATCCAAGTAAATATATATTTCTCTGAATATAAATATCTATCTAAAGTTTTATTAAAATAGAAATCAATATTTTGCTTTTAAGAGATTTATATCCCATTTAAAATAATAAGTTTAATTGCAAACTGATAAAAGATAAATTTTTTAGAATCATTAGATTATTATAATAATTATACTTTTTTTAAAATCGAAGCCGCGTAGTGTAGTGGCCAAGCATTTGGGACTCTGAATCCCGAGACTATGAATATGGTTAACATAGCGGGAAACCACGGTTCGAATAATAAATGGATCTCTCGTTTATCGAAAATCCGTGCGCGGCTATTATTTATCATTTATCCAGTACGCTTTATTATATGATAACCATATTGAGTTTTTATTGGTTGTGATATCTGTCCAATTTTTAAATTAACGCATGCATTCCAAAATTCTGGTACCATTTGACCTTTTGGAAACTCTCCTAGATTTCCACCTCTATTCTTACTGGGACAAGTTGAGAATTTTTGCGCGAGGCTTGTAAAATCTGCACCAGATTGTAAATCCTCATAAATTTCTTGAGCTTTATTTAGTTTATCTACTAAGATGTGACTAGCTTTGATTTTTCCGCCCCGAATTGGGTCTCCTCCTTTCTTTCCGGAATCTTTAGAGTCCTTTCCTTTTTTTTGATACCCTTTTCCATATTTATTTTTTCCCATAAGAGCAACACTTTTGATAAAAGTAAAATAATTGTTCCTTTTTTAAATTGTCTTAAAAATTGATAATTTAGAAATAAGGAGGTTAAATTAATAATCGATTAAATATCTAAAGTTCTTAATTTCTTTAATCGAATTGATTTCAACAACAATTTTATGAAAATCTTCAAGAGGTCCTTCAAACACCATAAATAATTGGAGATTTTTAGAGAAATGTTGATTTTTACTTACAATTTGATCTTTATATTTTAATTCTATTCGATTTATTTTTCTTAATAAAGTAGGTTCATTCGGAATCACTACAATCATATTTCCGACAACACTCTGTTTTTCAAAGGCAAAAACTTCACCAGAAGAATCGGTGATACTTGAAAGTTCGGGACTTTGCATAAGGCGAATTAAAGCATCTCGTATTAATTTCGACTTATTCTCATATTTACTGGTTGTAACTAATTTATTTATAAATCTTTTAAGGCTCTCATTAATAGATATGCTTATAATTGGCATGGTTTAGAAATCCACCTAATTCTGTTCTTTAGTTATAAATGGTTATCAAATTATATATAGTTATTGGTTAAAGCTTAAATCTTTAAGGTTCTCGTTAATACATTTCGGAATTGCTCTACATCATTTACTAGTTTGTCAGCATCATCTTCGGTAATATTATCATCCTTTTCGTATATATTTAACCGTGTCAACCAAAATTCAATTCGGTCTAAAACTGGATCGTTTTCCTTTAATATTTTTCTTAATCTTATAAACGTGTCATGCAATTTATTTCGAATATTTTGAGCTTTCCATCTTAGCATACAATAATCAGAAATCTCAGCTAGATTTTGGGTTATTGCCATACTGTTTATGGTTATTTCTCGCTCCTCTGATTTGATTTTTCTAATGATCCCGATCTGTTCCATTAATAATTCAATTATCCTAGCTAAAAACCCGGTGAGTTGTCCTGGATTGGCGCACCAAACTCTCACTTCTAAGGATTGATTCGCTGCAGAAACATAGATTCTGGTTATTATTCTTCCGCCGGTGACTTTGGCTTCCGCACAGAACCATGCTTCAGCTTCATATGAGTTGGCAGCATCTCCACTTTCATAAGAAGTTACCATGCTCGTTTCAAAATACTTTAAAGCTCTAATTGCCGCTCTATAGGCAAGTCTAGGATCTAAATCTGCGATTAAAAATGCTCGCGCATCATTAGGAAGATCTTGAATAGAGAGCTGGCAGTCCTCAATAGTCGAAAGACTCGTGCAGACCAGTGGGCATTTGATTTGGACCTCCTTCTTTCTAATATGGATGGTATTTTGCTCCCCTAATGCATTTTTATAGATAACAGTCCCTCCAATATTGGACATACCACATTCTTTTGGCTCTAAATAAAAATCTACCCCACGAGAATTATTAGACTCTATAACCGGTATGGTTATTAATGGTTGTTTTACATTATAACTAGTAGGTACATCTAAGACCACTTTCACATTGTTTATTGCCATATTGCTATGATTTCTTACTACAACTTTAAAATGAAGCTGTCCACCCTCAAAGTCATAATCTCTTAATACTTCTATGTTATCCCCTGCCTTTTGTTCAACTTGTTTGCCTTTTGCAGGGGTGGCTTTTCTTCCTTCCAACGGGACACTATATGCTACAAATAATTTCTTTTGGGAATCGATATATCCGTCAATTTCTCCTTGACCAATCAATTTAGCTAAATTTTCTTCTATGCTTGCTTCCGTTATTCCTAATCTATTGGAAAGTTCCCTCAAAGTCATATTTCTATAAGCTCTAGCTAATTCTTTAATTTTTACCTCAAGATATTTTAGAGTCATAAACTCTCTACGTTGGGTAAAAATACCTGTAATCTCTCCTTCTTTAATCATTTCATGCAGAGTTTTTCTTGCTAATTCTACAGCAATATTCTCCTTTTCAGCAAGTTTCTCAAGTTTAAAAACTCCTATTTCCTTGGCATAATTTTTTATTTCTTTATATAATTGATTGATGGTAACTATTTCTTTACCTCTATCTGCAAAAAAAGCATCAATCATCTTAGTTCTCATCAAATTTACGCAAAAATTTTTAATTAACTCCGCAGGAATATTAAAATTTTTCGCAAGATCCACAAGAGAAATCCTTCCTTTTTCTTTAATATTTTTAATTAAATTATCCGTAATGTATTTCTGAGTAAAGTAATTCTTTTTATCTTTAGAAAATGATCCTCTTATCTGATATTGACTAATGAGTTTATAAACAACTTGAAGGGCCATTTCTGAGCTCATGTCTAACATTACACCCAGATCCGCAACTTTTATCGCCCCTTCATTTTGAATTTTTGAGATTAATTTCTCCCGCATTTCAGGAGATACATAATAAAATATTCTATTTTTTTGATCTATGATTCCATAAATCCTATCTTCTTCAATATATTTTTTAATTAATTTTATCATTTGTTCTGCAGTGATGTTAAATGCGTCCATTAAGGTTGAAAAATTAGTGGTTATTGCTCTTTTTAGAAGATCTAAAAAACAATTTGGACAAATTTTACGCCCACTCGTATATTTTAGTTTTTTCTCACATTCTTTCATTTTAGAACCAGAGATTAAATTAAATCTTCTTGCTTCTTTTGCCAACTGTTCTTTAGAGGGATAAAATAGACCCGGTGTTTTTTCATAGGAATTCCACATGCATTTTGTACAACTCAAATAAAATTGACCTGAAGATAATCTTTTAACTCGTAATAATGAATTACATTCTGGACAATTACTATCCTCAACAACAGAACATTTATAATTATTTTCCACGGCGTCTGCCTTGGAATATTTTAAATCACTATGCCTTTTACATTCCCAACTCTCAGTTGTTGCCATATGATTAATACAGAAACTCGATTTACACTTTTCGCATTTAAAATCAATTCTTTGAGAATCGCAGAATAAGCAATTATCGGTCATGACTGCAATTTTTTTTTTAATTTTTCTATATAATATTATAAAAAATTTTGGATTAAATGTTTTAGTAGTCCAAATTTTAATTTTTTTGTTTATTTAAATGCTTATATTCAGTATTTAAAAAAAAATTTCCATTTATTTTTTATACGTGAACGGGGAAAATATGGATTCTTAGAAAGCTTAAAACCATAATAATAATATTGAAAAGAATGATGATCATGAGCATAATAGCGTAAATCCTATTTCTTCTCTTCTGATCCTTGAATTTAGGTTCAAAACTTTGTTTTGCTAATGCTAATGGGAAGAGTCCTATGAAAGTGCCAAGTGAAAAATAAAAAACTATTAAGATTGCCTCAAAAAAGCCGTAGCTTAAAGAAAATATTAAGCATTGAGAGTAAATAAACAATTCAAATATACAAGGAGGAAATCCGGATAATATTCCCAAAAGGTACGGAGTTCTATTCTTATCCCAGTCTAAATTCTTAATTTGTTCACTATGAGTTGAATGAGGCAAATAATCGCGTCGAGTTATAAAAAATAAAAAGAATATAGCCACAAAGGTGGAAGAGAATGCGCCAAAAAAGTTAATCGCATAAGGATCGGACACAAATGCGGGAAAAATAATTAAAGGGACTAAACTGATTAAGATTGTAATAACAGCAATCGATAAATTTGCCGTCATTAAACCAAGACCATATAAAATTAATGTTAATATACTACGTTTGGTTTTTTTTGTAATTCCAAAAGACCAGAAACAGAAAATAGCTTTATCTTCACAGGGCATAAGTGAATGTAGCAACCCTAATAACAAAGCTGGAAAAAAAATGATAAAATATTCTTGAAAGGTTAAATATTGGTACATTTTTTCATTTTAAATAAAAGGGATTTTAATTGTGCTAATTTATGATTTAATATTAAACTTAAGATTTATTTAAATTTCGTATTTTTTATAATCGAAAACGGTAATTTTTCCTCATAAAATGCTTTGCCAACTATAACACCATACACTCCAATCTTTTTTAGAGTAATAAGATCTTTCTCATCTCTTACGCCTCCCGCAGCATATATGGGAATATCCACTGATTCCATAAGTTTTTTAATATTTAAGACATCTGGTCCTGTAAATGCCCCATCAGCTTCAACAGATGAAAATAATATATATCCTGCTCCTAATTTAGCAATTTTTTTTGCAAACATAAAAGGATTTTTATCAGTTTGAGTAGTCCATCCATGAATAGATATTTTTCCTTCTTTATAATCTAATGCAACAATAATATGTTCTGATCCTACCTCGTCTGCTAATTTTTTAACGATTTCAGGATTGTTTACTGCTAATGTCCCAATGATAATTCTATCGGCTCCTCTATAAATTAATTCAATTGCCGCCTCATAACTTCTAATACCGCCTCCTATTTGTACTTTTAAGTTGCTTTCTTTCGCTTTTTTTACCATCTTTTCGAGTAACTCTTTATTTTTATCTGAACCCCACGCTCCATCTAAATCCACAAAATGTAATCTTTCAGCTCCTTGATTTAACCAAAAGGCTAAAGCATCAAGCGGATTTTCATAATATATTTTTTCAGTTCCTTTTTGACCCTTGAATAATCTTACACATTTGCCTCCGCTAATATCAATAGCAGGTATTATTTCCATTATCTCTCTTTTTTTTGGTAATTTTCAGAATGTTTATTTTGAATATTTAAGATTTTAAACCTTTATAAATTAGATATAAAATTCCAAAATATATTACTGCAGATATTATAGACAAAACCAAAAAATTACTTGTGATGAATGTTTCAAGAGAAATGTCAATCAATACGTGATGGTCCTTAATGTATAGCTTATAAGAGGTTAAAATCCCCTCATCATTATATATTGCCACAACTTTTATATTTTCTTCAGGAAATTCATTATCGATATCTTCCTTCTCTATCTCACAAGTAATTGAAGGTAAAACTCTTGCGTCAATGGTATATCCTTCATATAAATCAATTTTTTTCAGGTAATCACCCAAAGGAATAGGTAACCAAATAGGAGCAAATTGAAAAAAGATTAGATCTTCTGAGTAATCGTCAGGATCTTTAAAATGCGATAATTCCTCAACACGATCTTCATCCCCCCATTTTTCATTAAAAGTCCAGATCCATTTTGCATATTCAATTATAAAAGCAGATTCATTCTCTTTCGATTCAGAACTATAAACATCTTCATCATCATCCGTATCTCGAATAATCCACTTCATGCGAGCTCCTGCTTCTAAATCTTCAAATAATCCCTCTTCATCCCAATCTTTTCCTAGTATATTCTCTAATTCTTCTTTATTACAAACATTACATTTCCAGGTAAATTCATCTCCATCATCTATGCCAATCTCATAAGTAGAAGCATTTACCTCTGGTATTAAACCAATAAATATCGTAAACAATAGAATATAACTAATAAGAATATTTTTAACTTTCAAAAAAATCTCCCCTAAGCTTTTCTAGTATACTTATTAATTGAATATTTTTTTTCTGGATAAAGACTATGTTTGCTTAAGCCATAAAAAATTAAAATCAAAAAAACAGTGCTTGCGAAATTGTAAGGGAACCATTTGACAGTAAGAAACCAAAGACCCATGAATGCTAAATCAAAGAAACTAAAGAAGAAAAATCCCTTTTTAAAATATTTATTCGTTATTTCTGATTGCCTTGGCATAATAAAAATAATAATAATCAATAAGGGAGTAAGAGTTAATAGATGATGGTTCCAAGAATCAAAGTAAACTAATAGGGTAATCACTAAACCAAATGTAAAACCATAAATAATTGCATCTTTTTCATGGTATGTTCCAAAAAGAAAAACGAGATAACCCAATAAACCAATTATACCGAAAACAATCAATAATACATAGATTTGGTTAAATGGTATATTATACATAAAACAAATATTTAGAATAATTTTTGTAATGCTAAATGAAAAATTAAGGGTTAGAGGATTCCCGCCGGTAAAATTTGTTTCAATGAATCCATCCCATAATTTAGGATATAGTAAAAAAATAATTATGTTTAATGAAATTGGGAAAATTACTCCAATGAACCTGATAATACTTTTGAGAAAATCAAATCTTAAATGTTTATGATTCAAATCATAATTAATGACTAATAAAAATGGAATCAAAAGAATAGCGGTAGGTTTTAGTACAATGCTTATCCCTAAAATAATGCTTCCTAATAAGTTCCATTTTAATTCTTCATGTTTTAAAAAAAGAAAGAGCGCTAGTAGCATAAAAAAGGTAATATATAAATTAATTTGTCCTAAAATATAATTAAACATTTGAGGGGCGGCCACTAGATATAAGATAATGTATAATATAATCCGCTTGTCATCTTGTTCATGATCCTCTTTTCTTATCAATACGATAATCTTGTAAAGCAACACACAGATTAAAATATTTAAAATTAAGTTCAATATATGAAAAACAATAAACCCTAATTCAAATCCTAATAAATAAAATGGAATAAAGAATGTAGCTGAAAGCGGGAGGTACCTATAATCCCAGATGTAATAGTCTTGATTGTATAATTCATTCGTATTGTTATAAAATACTCCCCCGGCGGTAAAATAAATGAGAAAATCATTTTGATATCTAAGTATCGTAAGAACACACACTAATGAGATAAAAAAATAACTTAAGTGAATAAATACAGCATAACGAAGTAATTTGTAAGTATTCCACAGTTCTTTAAACCTATCTAAACAATTCATAGAAATTCGAATTAGCTCTTATCAATACATTTATGAATATTTGATTTTTTAATAAATTCATAAATTAACTTAATAAAATTAATTTTTTCAAATTAAATTCTCTAGTTTATACGTAATTCTTATTTCTTCCCTTTTTTAATTGAATATTTTTATAATTTGTCGATTTAGATATTTCAAAATACTAAAAATTTATATGAACCAAATCTACATAAATTAATAGTAGACTCTTGTTATCTGTGTAAAAACACTGCGGACTCAACTTGTGTATTTTGCCGAAGACTTATTTGTAAGATTCACACGATTATGTTTAAATCCGTTAGTATATGTAGTAGGTGTGTAAAACTAAGAAAAATATTGGATATTATAATTATGTCTATTCTTATGGGCTATTTTTTGCATCTATTTTATATTGTACTCTTTTTTCTATTTTCTTTAGGCTAAAAATAGATCATCTTATTCAAAAAAGGCTAGGTTTAAGCAATTACAATGATTTTTGTGACTATTTAAAAAGTGATCAAGTGTCCCCCGATGACACGCAGGCATCGAAAATATTACTTGAAGATTAGGTTTTCGACTTTAATCAATAATTAATTAAAGGTCTTTGTTAAATACTAATTATTTATATAAGATGATGATGAAATTAATTATTAGGAATCCTGTATGTTTTTTCAAAAATTTTTTTTGATATAGCGAACCATTCGATATATTTATATATTGATCGAATCCTTACTTGTTTTAACATTTAAGATTTTTTTTTAAGTGTTTAAATAAAAAATTAAAAAAAAAAATAAATCCAATATAAAAAAAAATATAAAAATAAATTTAAGGAGATACAATTATGGCTATTGAAGAAGATCTGAGCCAGTGGGAAATTGCATCGAATTGGAAAATGTTCTGCTATGGTATTGGCTATGTGTTCATCAATTATTTACTCAGCTATGCGTTGGCAAATCTTTTCTATTATTATGAGGTCGAAATTGGGCTCCCTGCTCTTTATCTCAGTGCGGCTTATATCATATTTGCAATATGGAACATGGTGAACGATCCGCTTTTAGGCTATCTTACGGATAAGCCTAGGAGTTGGACGAGAAAATTGGGATTACGGGCCCCATGGGTCGTAATCTCTACTTTTCCGGTGTTAATCTTGTTTTATTTTATATGGCTACCCCCTCAAGGCATGGGAGCAATTGTAATATTTTTATGGTTTATAATTATGACCTGCTTATTCGATACATTTTTCTCTATTTATAATGATCATATCTATGGGGGTTTTACCAACCAATTCCCCTCAGAATATGAGCGTAGAAGAGCTTTTGCAATCGCAACCATTTTAATGTTTGTTCTTATCACCATTATGACAGTTGTCGGGAGTATTACCATCGTTTATGGAGATCCAAGTAGTTTTGTGAGATGGGCTACAATCATGGTAATAATTCTGGGTATTTACGCTATTATAGTCTTTACCGGAATAAAGGAATCAGAAGAAATGAAGCAAATGTTTATTCAATCCTATGATAAAGCTGAAAAAATCGGCTTTTTCAAAACGACGAAGGCTGCCCTTAAAACCAGAAATTTTGCAATATCTTGCGCCGGATATACTATTTCCATCACCGCAACAACCTTATTTACTGTTTCAACCATATATCTTTATAAAGATGTGTATAGAGTACCTTACATCTATGGTTTAATACCTGCTTTAGTTGGTGTAGTAGCGGGGATAATAATGATACCCTTTTGGTCAAACTATGCCCGTAAAAATGGATTTAAAAAATGCTATGCCACAGCATACATTCTCCATGGTATCTTGTTTTTACCCTTTATATTCACGACAGACATTATTTTCCACACAATATTCTTTTCTATATACCAAATGGTCTATATCGGTGAAGTTACGATGCTCATGCCCGTAGCCTCGGATACATATGATGAAGTGTCTAGTAAGATGGAGAAGCGGGTGGATGCCCTACTGGTGGGGATAAGAACTTTTTTCTTTAGAGTAGCATTTCTAGTGGTTGGAGTCGTTATTCCCTTAATCCATGTTATGACGGCTTATGATACCAATCCTTATGCCATCCAGACTCCCTTGGCAATATGGGGTATACGAGTACATGCTGCATTGATACCCGGAGTTATTATGATTGTTATGGGTTTAATCTTTAAAAAATTCTATACGCTTGAAGGAAAAGAGAAAGAGGCACTCGTACACAAGCTTAAGGATTTAGGAATCTATCGTTAAAATGAAATTTAAATTAAAATCTTATATATTCTTTTTTTTTTTAATCCTTTTCTATTAATGGTTACAATTTTAGAGAATTTTTTAATGTATAAATTAAATAGAAGAAAAACGATTTAATTCAATATGATTTAAATTAAAATCTTTTTACTAGCTTTTTGGGGTAAGTTTGTGATATATAGAGACATAATGGAGCTAACATCATAACTATTCTTGAAATCATAATAGTAAAAAAATTAGAAAAGGCAACATCTAACATAACTCCAATAAAGAATGTTAGGGCATGAATAAAAAATAGCATTCTTTTAATTCTGATTTTTGGATCTAATGAATCGCGTCCCTTGAGGTACAAAAAAATAGCGCTTATTACAAAAACAATCAGTTCGGCAAATATTAAAAATTGTATTATCCCTACGAAAGTATAATCAAATGGACTATTTAATACAAGTATTAATCCTAAATCATTATAAAATAAAGTCCAGAAAATTATTTGAGTTACTATTCCATAAATTATAAGAATTGAGGTAATCAATTTGAATTGATTTTCATACATAATATCAGCCCATGCGGCCATCCAAAGAATAAAATGTATAGGTGTGGTGGTTTCTGCAATTAAAATAATCATCACTAAGGAAAGTGTTTCTCCTGTTGTTTGAATTAGTATAAAATTAATTGCATATGGCCACCAAAATTTCATTAAATTAATCCAACATAATCCCCATAAAAGCATTGGACGATAATTATAGGTAAAATACTTTTTTAAAAATAAAACACCTATTACTGTACCAAATCCTACCCAAATAACCGTTAAAATTCCAGTTGCCATAAAAATCGGTGTTAATTCGACCATTATTTTCTCTATTTATTAAATCAATTTTATTCTTTTTTTTATGTAACTAAAGAGAAATTGATCTATTTAAAATTTTAAATAATTATTTTTAAATAATTATATAGATAACAATGAATGAAATGAATTCAGATTTAAGATCGGAAAAAGATTCAAAAAAACTTATAGATAAATATAAACGGCGAATAAATACCTTATCTTTATTAAACGATTTAACTCGCCTTCGATTAATTCTTTTATTGATTGTTTTTAGAAAATTAAGCTTAACAGGATTAAGTACACTCCTTGGTAGGGTGAAATCTACAACCTCTCATCACTTAAAAAAATTTAGCGAAGTTTTAGAAAAATCTACAAAAAAAGAACGCGGGACGACAGATTCGAATATTTATGAGTTAGTTCCTAATTTTCTTGAGAAATTATCAGTAAATGTTGAGGATTTAAAAAATATTCAAAAGGAAGAAAATAAGCATCTATTCCATTATGTAATTCAAAATGATATAAAATTTTTCGAATTAATTATAAGCATTTTTGACTTAATTAAACAAATCTATAAATTTATTGATGATTCTAGTTCTAAAGTTAAATCTGAATCTAGTATTAATTCTCAAGATATATATCTTGGCAATCGTATAAGATATAATGCTTGGTTTCTAACTGAAGAAGGTAAAAAATCTTACGAGAAATTAATTAAGGAATTTAATCATAAAATGCTAGAAATTGTAGAAAAAGACGAAAAAACCCAAAATATCGCTCCTAGATCTTATCTTATTCTTAATACTTTTATTCCTTTAGAAAAAATCATTCAATTTGACCCGAATTCTGTGTTTAAATTCTTTTCTATTATGTAATCTCTGTTCTTAACAACGAAAAAAAGATAAATATTGATTAGGTATTAATCTAATTAATTTAATTATTAAGGTGAAAAAATTTCAATGGCATTTTATAGAAAAATACCAGAAAAAATAACTTTTGGAATCATTGTAGGTAATAGAGATGTATTTCCCGATCATCTGGCAAAAGAAGGGAGAGATGAAATTATTGAAGTTATGAAAGAGATGGGTTATGATTATATAATTTTAGATGAAAATGACACTAAGTTTGGTATCGTAGAAACCCGTGAGGATGCGAAGAAATGTGCTGAATTATTTAAAAAAAATAAGGAACGTATTTCAGGAATTTTAGTTATAATGCCTAACTTTTCTGATGAAAAAGGTATCGCAGAAACACTTAAAATTGCAAATTTAAACGTTCCGCTATTAATTCAAGCCTCTTCAGATGAAATTGATATGATGAATAGAGCAAATAGAAGGGATGCCTTTTGCGGCAAGATATCAGTTTGTAGCGTTCTATATCAATATGGTATTCCCTTTACATTAACAACACAGCACACTTGTCCTATAAAATCTGAAATTTTCAAAAAAGATATTCAAAAATTTGGAAAGATATGTAGAATCGTCAAAAAGCTTAGAACTCTTAGAATTGGCCAAATAGGCACCAGACCTAATGCATTTGAGACAGTTCGTTATAGTGAAAAAATTTTACAATTTAATGGGATTACCGTTGAACAAATAGATTTATCAGAAATTTTAGGAGCGATCAATCGACTTAAAGAGGATGATCTTAGAATTCAGGAAAAAATAGATTTTCTTAGAAATTATACTTCTTCAAAAGCGTTGCCTGAAGACGGTTTGCTAAAATTAGCAAAGCTTGCCGTTGTTGTTGAAGAATGGGTTGTAGAAAACGATTTAGATGGTTTTGCCTTTCAGTGTTGGTTTTCTATTCAAGATAACTACGGAATTGTCCCTTGTGCGATAATGAGCGTGTTTAGTGAGGGTTTAATTCCTGCAGCGTGTGAAGCGGATATATCTGGTCTTATTGGTATGTTAATTTTACAATATGCCTCACAAACTCCTTCTGCTATTTTAGATTGGAATAACAATTATGGTGAGGATCCTAATAAAATGGTTCTTTTCCATTGTAGTAATCTTCCGAAATCTTTCTTTCAGGATTTAAGAATGACTGCTCATCCAATTATTTCTGATGAAAAGGGAAGTGAAGTATCTTTCGGGGCTATACAGGGGAGGATTAAAACTAGGCCTTGTACTATGCTTAGAATAGAAACTGATGATATCTTTGGAGAAATTAAAGCATTAATAGCCGAAGGAAAATATACGGATGATCCCTTAAAGACATATGGAGGATTTGGCGTAGTTGAGATTCCAAATTTACAAACTTTACTAAAAAATCTCTGCTTAGGAGGATTTGCGCATCATGTAGCCGCTACATTAAATGAAGTGGGAGACATCGTTTATGAAGCCTTAGATAAATATTTGGGCTATAATATTACCTATCATAATCAATATCCCTAATTATTTTCTTATTTTTCTATTTTAGAAACCCTCTGAAAAAGAGAATACGTCTCTATTAGCCAAAAGTGTATAAATCTTTTTTTAAAACCTTTAAATAATTGTATAGCCAACTTGTAATTATCAGGTATTTCTTTCATAAAATTACATTATCCAATAAAAATTATACAATATCAATTTTATGAGGTGATAAAAATGAACGAAAACTCTGTAAAGCAAAAGATTTGCCCTTCATGTAATCAACCAAATATAGTCACTAGTATGTATTGTCGGTATTGTGGGATGAGTTTAGAAGAAATACAACCCGTGAATATTGAAGCTGCCCAAGTGCCAGTTACTTCTGAAACAAATAAGGTGGAATTTAATGCATCTTATAAAGGGAAAAAATATGGTTTAAATTTTTGCGTGTTGATTTTTTTTATTTTTATGTTAGGTTTGATGATCCTTCCGACAATACTGTTTCCTTTAGGTATATTTGGTACCCTGATAATGTTTATTATAGTGTTTCCCATGTTACTTTGCTTACTTATTTACACCCTTCGATATACAAGAGGTATGGAAAAAATCCGCACATTTTCTATTTCGGATCAAGCAATTAAAATAATTTTTCCAAATAAACCCCCTTTTCAAATTAACTGGTCGGACTTTGACACTATTCATATTTATAAATATTACATATTCATTCCGGCTCTCTGGGATCTGTTGAGTTCGCGTCGAAAAGCTTATAAAATAAATTTTCTCTCTAAAGACGTTTTAAAAAATGAAACATCAATCGAATTAGAAAAAGACTTCAATAGAAGCGGTTTCAAAAAAATCAAATCTCTCATCGAACAATATGCTCATCGGTTAAATAAGGAATATATTTGGGGTAAAAATATACAAAAAGTAAGAAGAAAAAGGGAAAAAAAACAAAAATAATCTTTCAAATCTAAATTTTCAGATCTTCAATTTTTCTATTTTTTTATAATCCGTTTTCTTTTAACAATAGATATATAATTTTTCTTCTTAGATTGTATTATATCTAACATAATTGAATTTTTATGACATTAACCACTAAAAATGAATGGCTCATAGATCAAAACGGTAGAACAGTCTTACTTAGAGGATTAAATTTAGGTGGGAGCTCTAAAGTCCCTACACGTCCTAAAGGCGCTACTCATATAAAAACGGATTTTAGAGATCATAGGGATGTATCTTTTGTTGGTAGACCCTTTCCATTAAAAGAAGTAGATGAGCATTTTCGTCGTATAAAGCATTGGGGTTTTAATTGTCTTAGATTTCTGATAACATGGGAAGCAATTGAGCATAGAGGGCCTAAAAAATATGATAAGGAATATTTAGACTATATTGAGGAACTATTTAAAATTGCTGAAAAATTTAAATTTTATATATTTATTGACCCTCATCAAGATGTATGGAGTAGAATGACGGGTGGTGATGGAGCTCCTGGTTGGCTTTTTGAAAAAATAGGGTTAGATTTTACAAAATTCGATGAGAGTGAGGCAGCCTTTGTCATGCAATATCGATATAACCCAAATAATCCAAAATCATATCCCCCAATGTACTGGGATAATAATAATGTAAGATTTGCTAATGCCTCTATGTGGACTTTATTTTTCGGTGGAAAGGATTTTGCTCCTTCCTGTAAAGTTGGAGATATAAATATTCAAGATTATCTTCAAGGTCACTATATTGAGGCAGTTAAGCAAATAGCACATAGAGTAAAAGATTTTTCTTCAATAATTGGATTTGACAGTTTAAACGAGCCTAAAAAGGGATGGATTGAGGATAAAATAGATGGAAGCGGAAAGGAAGGTTTTTCTGAAGTTTTAGGTCATGCATTCACTCCCCTTGATGCCATGCTAACTGCAGCAGGGTATCCAAGGATTATCCCATATAGAGAAATAAAGTTTACTTCAATTAAAGAAACAAGAAAAGATGTTTTAAATAAAAATAGAATTCCATGTTGGCTTGAGGGTGCACAAGATATCTGGCGAAGAGAAGGAATATGGGATCTGGATAAGAATGAAACCCCCATTATCCTAAACAATGATCATTTTACAATTTTTAAGGGAAAAAAAGTGGACTTCTACAAAGATTATTTATCACCATTTATTTTAACATTCTCTCAAGAAATTCGTACTATTATCCCCCACTCAATTATTTTTTTCGAAGGTCCTGAAGTTTCAATGATGATGGGCAAAAGAACTAACTTTGATTTATCCCGAAAAGAAGGTCCATTTGTGAATGCAGCACATTGGTATGATGTTGCTTCCGTTACTACAAAAAAAGCCTGGATAAGAATGAGTTATGATATCATGATGGACAAGCTTGTTTTTGGGAAAAAAAAGGTCCAGAAAATGTATGATCAACAATTAGCCAAGATAAAAAAAGTTTCAAAATATATTGCGGGAGGCGTTCCCACTTTGTTGGGAGAATTTGGACTTCATTTCGATCTTAAGAAAAAGAAAGCATATAGAACTTATGCCAAAAAAGGGCAAAAAGCTTTTAAAAAAAATATTGAGGCATTAAACATGTATTATAACGCAATGGACATCAATTTACTTCATGGTACTCAATGGAATTATACCGCAGATAACTGTAATGATTGGGGTGATTTATGGAATTTAGAGGATTTATCGATATTTAGCAGAGACCAACAAGTTGATCCAACCGATATAAATAGTGGGGGGAGAGCAATTAAAGGATTTTGTAGGCCTCATTTTCTATATTGTTCTGGAACTCCATTGAAAATGGAATTCAATCTTAAGAAAGGAAATTTTTACTTCAAGTTTAATGGAGATACAACTATTAAAATGCCTACTGTAATATTTATTCCTAAAATTCAATACCCTTTGGGTTATGAAATACAGGTTTCAGATGGAGAAGTTGAGGAAAAAAAAGATGAGCAATTAGTATACCTGAATATAAAGAAAGATGGAGTTCATACTATAGAAATTAATAGAATCAGTTAATATCATTAAATTAAATTGAAATAACTCTCTGTATATTATTAAGGAAAATCAGGATTATCAGTCTTAATATATTCCATATATTTCTGAATAAATTGAGATAACTCCTCGAAATTAGGAGATTTTCCAGTTCTGACAAAAATAGCGGTTAACGCATTTCCCATTACTAGTGCTTCGGCAGGGCTTAAATTACAAGCTAACCCTAATACTAATCCCGCATTAAAATGATCTCCGGCACTGGTAGTATATCTTGGTTTTGATGTAAATCCTTCTGTAATCCAGAAATGCCTCTCCTTATTAGTTATTGTGGCAAAGTGGGGAGAATGAATAACTAGATATGAAATATTAAGAATTTCATTAATATAGATACCTGCATCGGTTAAATTATTCAAATCTTTTTTATTCGTTTTTAATAACTTATTTTCATTTAGAGCCAATAAAACATCCTTGGCCTCTTGATCATTCAGACTTAAAAGTAGGGGTATTTTTTCTTCTATTTTTGGCATAGATTTCAAAAAAGAGATAAGATCTTTTTTAGTTCTTCTTTTAACATCTGCTAAATCGAGGAAAAGTAGTTTTTCTCTTGAATTTTTCACAGAGGGGATAACATCCATAAGAGTATGATATAAAATATCTTCAAATTGTAATATAGTTGCCCAATAACCCATTCCAATTAAATCGCACAAATTGAATTTCTGTATTAAATAATCAAGTCCAATCTTTTCATGTATTAGACTCCAATTAATATTTAAAATTTCATCGATATCACTTAACATTATTTTTCCATCATTAAATTCTAGTCCAATAGTTCTTCCTGGATTTGCAAAAGAATTTACGTTAACAGAGTTTTTCGACGCTAAAGGAGTAAATATATCAAGAATATTGGGATATCCCCATGCTGAAGCTAAGAAAACTTGTTTCACTTCTAACATATTTAATGCTTTACAGACATTTGATGTGAATCCTCCTGAAGTCTTCCTTTTTAGATATAAGTTCAAACCTAATGAACTTCCAGCAACATCCATGATAATTTTACCAAAATCTTGCATATTTTCAATTGATTTGAATTTCTTCACACTTTCTCTGGATTGAATTACAGAATATAACGAATCAATGAATCCATCGAAACCTAAAAAGCAACTTTTTTCTGATATTACAGCTTTTAAAGATTTAATTTTATTTTTAAGAGAATTAACCGCTTCTAAGGTAGAATCGTACTCATTAATTTTTTCATGCATTATAAACTCTCACTCGTCGCTTTATTTTTTATTTTTTCCTTCTAATTTCAATATCTTTTTCAAAGAATCCTGAATTTATGATTTTGAGATGCTCATCAGTTAAGTAGGTAAATGTTTCAAACGAAGGGTGCTCTCTAAAATTTTTGCTCTCCTTAGTCAAAAACTCTAATAATCTTTTTCGAGTAATATATATTGAATATTCTGAGATATCACATCCAATCCATTTCCTTTTCAATTTCTCTGCAACTAAAAGTGTGGTTCCAGAGCCACAAAAAAAATCAGCCACTAAATCTCCTTCATTACTGCCTAATTTAATAATTCTTTCTAATAGTTTGTGATGCTTTTGAGTAGGAAAACCAGTCCATTCCTTTGAAGCGGGTTGCATACAAGGGATTCTCCATACATCATCCATTTTCTTGTCTGTAACTAATCTATAAACCACGTGCCCATTCTCATCTTTTACATTCTTTAATACCCCATTTACCATTTCTCTCTTTAATTGCTTTTTTGGTCTCTCCCTTGGAATCCTTAATTCATTAAAAGTATAGCTAGATGACTTAGAATATACAAGGATATCATCATGAGCTCGGGGGAGATTTTGTTTTCCCGCAGAATATTTATTATAATAATACCATACAATATTATTTACAAATTTATTTTGTCCAAAAATCTCTTCTAAAATTATTCTTATATAATGACTGGCATGCCAGTCTAAATGGACAAATATTAAACCTTTTTTTGAGAGTAATTTTTTGAATAATACCATTCTTTCGTAAAGCATTTGTAAATAGGAATCCAAATCATTCTTCCAATAATCATTATAAGCAATAGCATTAAATTCTCGTGCTTCACTTTTAATCTCTATGTGATAATTAGTACCAGAGAAAAAGGGGGGATCTATATATATTAAGTCGATTTTTTCCTTGAAATCATTTAAAAGATAATAAAGAACTTCGAGATTGTCCCCCCATATTAATTTATTGGTCCAATGCGTTGTATTGTTTTCCTTTATTAAATTCTTTGAAGAATTGAAGGATGTTATTCGTATTTTTTTAAATTTATCTTGATAATATTGTGTATTCTCAAGAATTCTCCCCGAGAGGTCTTTTTTGTTTTCCCATTCTATCCTAACCATGCTTAAATATACATATATCAAAGATTTATTAAAGATTTTTGTTAGAAATAAGTAAAATTATAACGTAATATCAGCTTCTTCTATTCTCTTTATACCTTTTTGATCAAGAATAACTCTAAATTTCTTAAAAAAGAGTCGCTTCAAATCCTTTCCCTTATATGAGGAAAGTTTTAGGACTATATTAAGATGGTATACTTTTGAAATTAATACATCTTCAACTTCTGTTGTTTTATTATTCCATAGACGCTCATGTTGAATGGGATCATCAGCATATTTTAAAAAATCTTTTATATTAAATCTAATAATATTTGAAAGATCTTTCTTTCTTTTATGAATTTCATCAATTTTTTCATTTAATAAGGTTATTTTCTGCAAATATGAAAGTACTACTTCCGGTTTTCCTTCTTCCTCTAAAGGGCTTTTATTACTTGAACTTCTCACTCGGAGTATTTCTTCAGGTACATTCTCCCATTCGATAAAATTCACTTTTTCTCTGCTTTCTCCTATAGTAACTTGATAAAATTTATCTAAAATGTCGACCCTTTGGTCTGGAAAGACCAAGCCAACAGCCTTTTGAGAATATGCTCGAAAAATATCCTTTATGCGGTCTTTAAAAATATAAATTACTACAGCTAATATTATAAATGGGATCGAATTGACATCATAAGCGGTAAGTAATAAAACCGTTAGAAATAGAGATAAAAACATTGCAAATCCTGCCGCAATCGAATATAAAATTTCTAAAGAGCGGGATTTCGGATCTTTTTTCTTTTTTTCTAAATATAATACTCCTTGTACATATTTTTTCAAAATACTTTCATAATATGTAAATACTTCATTTTCCGAATTTTCCTCTAAGATTAGAGTACTGTTAATACTTTTTCTAAAATCTTGCTCTCGTTCAATTATCTGAATCATTTTACTGCGAATATTATTATCAATTTGCTTTTCCAATTCTTTAATGGCTTGAGCTATCCATGTTTTTATTTGAAGACTAATATATTCATCAGCATACTGAAGTGCTTCTCGTAATTTATATGGAATTTGTGAAATGTAAAACATATCTCTTAACATATTCATTTTTGTTTCTAATTTCTCAATATCGTCCAAATAATTGCTAATAACAGCAGCAATATTACCTTGCTTCTTTAGTTTTTCATAAAAAGTCAAAATAAAAGAAAATTGATCCCTCAATGATACTTTTACTATACACGCTAATAACCTTATTTCTCTTTCAATTCTTATATTGGTTTCATGGGAGATCTCTCCATATTCTATCTCTTTTAATTTTTTTAAGATTACATAAATAGGGGATAACTTATTTTGCTCATCAAGAAGCCCTTGAATGGTCATCTGAGGGGTTTTGAAGCGTATTCGATTGTTTAAATCTAAAAAAAATTGTTCCTTAGAATAGCTTTCTTTATTAATTTGGAGACTCTCTGGAATAAAAAAAAAAACTTCGAGAAGATAAGAAGATTCTTTTTCAGTGGGGATTCTATCTAAGATATAATCAATTTTTGATTCAAAATTATAAAGATCATGGCGCTCCATTGATGACTCTTTCCATTTTCTAAAATTCGCTACATCAAAAATATCTTCTCTTGAGTTCATCAATGCGACACTTTTTGTTTATAAGATAAAACATTTAATTTCAATTAGCAATATATATGCTATATATAATGCTTTAAAAATATATTTTTTTATGCAGATAAAATTTTTTATTGGATGTGCTGGTTGGGATTATAAGGATTGGGTAGGACCTTTTTATCCTAAAACACTTGAAAGTTCTCATCACTTAGAACATTATGTTAAATATTTTGATATAGTAGAAATAAATTCAACATTTTATAACCTACCTTCATTCGAAATTGTATCTGGTTGGGTTAAACGCGTACCAAAAGATTTCAAATTCATTGTTAAAGCATGGCAAAAAATGACTCATAACCTTAATGATCCCGATTTAGAAATATATATCAATCAATTTTTTTCACGTATGGAACCTTTAAGAGAAAAGATCTCAAGATTACTATTTCAATTTCCTCCTTGGTTCAAGTATTCAGAAAAACATTTAAAACAATTAAATATTCTCATAAAAAAAGTTCCAATAGATTATAAATATATTATAGAATTACGTGATAATTCATGGTTCAATCCCGGAATTTTATTTAATCTGATTGATGGCTATAGAGGTATTCTGGGGACCACTTACATGCCTGATCTAATTCCATTTTATATGTCAAATCAAAAATCTTATTATATTCGGTTAATAGGAGATCGAGAATTAACAGTTTTCAATAGAATCCAAAGAACACAGGAGGAGGCTTTAAATAATCTAAATCAAAATATTGATATCCTCCAAAAATCCCCCAATATCCATGAAATTTTTATTATTGTTAATAATCATTTTGCTGGTTTTGCTCCTGAATCTGCAAACGAACTTAAAAAAAGATTTGGTTTACCTATTAAACAGTTTAACCAACAAAAGAAAATTTTTGATTTTATATAAGACACTTCTATAAAAATTAATTTCAAAACTATTTATAATATCAAGTTTTAATTATTTAATAATTAAATAACAAAGTTGAGTATGAACCTTGAGCATCAGTGGAATATCAAAACTAAGGAAAAAAAGATATCGCCTTTTTTTATTAATCGTAATGTGGTTGTTAATTGGAATATTTATCAGTGCATTTATTCCACCAATAGCGATATTTATATTGAATCCTTTAATAGGCTTTTGTGTCACGCTATTTATAATTTCGATTTTCAAGGATTTAAGAGAACTTGACCTTACAACCTCAATTATTATTTTGATTGTATCGATTGTGTTAGCAATAAATTTTTTCTTTTTTCGACAAATTATCTTATTCTTACATTCTATCGCAATAGTGAGTTATATTTTAATTACTGCTGTTTTTTCTCTCTATGGGTGTTATTCTGTAGGTAAAAAAGTGGATAAATCTCTTTATAATTGGCCAAGCCCTTTAAATCATATCATTCGCATAATTGAATTTTTAGGCGGTATCTTATTGGGGATTTTAATTGTTCATTTCACCTTAATTTTAACTGGAGGGCGCTTATTTTTAATAGTCTGGGTATTTTATATAACTATCGCAATTTTGGCGTTAATAAGCATTATATTACTTTTAACAAAAAAATTTAATGCCTGGTTGGGTACATTCACTATATATGCGGGCATCTATTTTTTCTATTTGACTGTATCCTTTTTATTTGCACGAATGATTTATGCTGAGCCGGGAGCATACCCAATAATAATTCGAATAGTCATAGCAGCATTAGATGTATCAATTTTATTATATACAATAGGGATTTTAGTAGGAGAGCGTGCAGAAATACTTGGAAGAAAAGTTAAATTCGTAAATGCTGACACAATTCTTATTTGGCTAATTTTTGCCAAGGCGGCATATGAATTAGCTATTATACTTGACCCATTCTTAACCTCCACTAAAAATCAATGGGTTTTGTTAATATTTATTGCTCTTTTAGGAATTGTGGGATTTATTGGAATATGTAAATATAAAAAATATCGCAAAAAGAGAAAAAAATAATAATAAAATAATAGTTATTTTTGATTTCTAATCATTTTTTTTTCAATATAATTTCTGTAAAAAATTATAAAATTTTAAATACACTCAGTTTTACTTATAATTTACTTAAAATAATAAAATAATGTTGAATTTCCTATGGGGTTCAGGAATTTATTATTGCTTAAGCAAAAAGAATATCGCATATACCTAATACTAATTATTTGGCTCTTAGTTGGATTTACGCTCTTTCAATTTGAAGTACTTTATATTGCTGGTTACATTGTTTTTTTCCCGCTTATTGTCATTACTTTCATATTATTCTTAATTTCTATTTTTTCCTTTAAGACACTTAGAGACATGTCAAGAAAGAGGATTATAATATCGTTCATTATTTTTATACTCCTAATTTTACTATTCATTAACTTTTTCTTTGCTTTAGTAGTTGTATTATTTTTTTTAGCAATCATTTCATATATATTAATTACAACTGTTTTTACAATGTACTATTTTTATGTATTAGGAGTAAAAATTGATAATTATCTCTATAAATTGCCTTCATCGTTGAAAAATTTTGAAAGATGGTGTTTTTTCTTAGGAGGTACTATTCTTTCTATTATTTTATTGATTGGAGCAACAATTATTTCAGAAGTTATAACTGGGGGAACAAGAGAGAATGTAGGATTCAATACGGCTGTGGTTGCGATAATAATCGTAATAATAATTACTTTTTTTGGTATAATTGGAGCACTTCATTCAAGGCATGGGAGGCTGTATGCATGGATGGGGATTTTTTTTGTATGGGTTGCAATTTACTCAATTTATCTAATGATCTCCATTATATATAGCCGAGTTGCAACAGGCGGAACAAGTACAACATCAATTCCTGTACAGATTTTACTTTATCTCTTTAGCCTCTTTCTTTTGCTCAATACAATCGGGGGATTGATCGCTGAAAAAGCAGAAGTATTAAAAGCTAAATTAAGAATATTTAGTTCAGATACTATATTAATCTGGTTAATATTTTCTGTCGCCTCCTTCGAATTCGGAGCTTATGGTATACAAACCGCAGAAATAGAATTATTTAGATACATTGTTGTATATGTATTATTCATTCCACTCTTAATTATTATGACCTATTATGGAATTCGTAATTATAGTAAAATTTCTAAAGAAAGATCTATTCTAAATTTAGAAAAAGAGGCTAAAAGGGAAGGAGTAATTGAAGCGACTCAAAAAATTTGCAGAGAATGTGGTGCTGTGAATAATGAGACTAATAATTACTGTGATAAATGTGGCGCTCAACTAAATTAATCTTTTAATAAAACTTTTTTTATTCTATTTTTATTATTGACTTTTATGTTCTTATTCTCATAGTGTATAAATCCTAATATCTAAATCACTTGTAGTTAGAGATTTAAAAAATTTTAAATAAGTGAAGCTTTAATATCATTTTATGGTATTTACTGATTTAAAAAAAATAATAGAAAAGGAGAATAGGCTTTTTTTAATTCTAGTAATATTACTAATAATCGGGTTTACGTTTTCTCAATTCGGCTTACTGGGATTTGGCACTTATATTTTTATTTTTCTTTTAGGCATTTGTATTGTATTATTCATCGCCGCATTGATCTTTCGAATAGATTTAAAACTTCTGTCGCTTAAGCAAATAATCTTGTACTTTATCATCGCTGTAGCAATTACTTTTTTACTTATAATGAGATTTTTTCTTGGGCATATATTTTTTCAAGGGTTCTTCATATTAGGTATCGTTTCTTATGTTGCGATAACTGCCACGTTTTTGATGTATTCATGTTATCAATTAGGTGTCTCATGGGATGAAAATATTTACAATAAGGGATGGATGTGGTTAAGGTGGTTAATTTTTTTAGGGGGAACCTTGATTGCTATTATCTTGATGTTATCAATTTCGAGGTTAGGGATTGCCTTACAAAATAGAGATACTGAAATCCAATTTGCATTTGGTGTATTTGCTTTCATTTTAACTGGCATAGTGATTTTCTTTGCAATTCTTGGGGGATTATTTGTATTAAAGAAAAAATTAAATGCTTGGCTGGGAATTTTTTTTATCTGGGTTTCCATTTATACCTTATATTTAATGCTTACGGCTTATTTTACATTGAGTTCATCCGAGAGCCAGTATAGTTTACCTGTTACGATTGCGCTATATCTATTCGATCTATTCCTAATTCTCTATACTATTGGAAAACTTATGGGAGAAAGATCAGATCTTATTAGTAAAAGAGTAAAATTTATTAAATCTGATGCAGTTTTGATATTTTTAATCTTTTCTAAAGCAGCATATGAATTTGGAGCTAGTGAAATTACCGCGATAGATGCTAGTAGATTTGGTGCAATATGGGGTTTTTTGCTTTTCATCCCATTATTAATTATAACGGGTTTATATGGGATTATTACCTATAGTAAAAGAAATGATTTAGCAGAACAGAATAAATTCTAATTATAAATTATTAACTTTTTTTTATTATTCAGTATTCTAAATAGTTACTTTCTATTACACTTCTGCCCAAATGCAGAGCAATTAAATTCAGTTATCCGGATATTCGTCTAGTTTTTCCATTTTTGCTAATTGTTGGTTAATATGATATTAAATTTTATAACAAAATAAAAAAGCAAAAATTTCATTCGATTTAACAAAAATCGATTCTCATCTTTGCATTGACTTGCTGAAATTTCTTATTTTTATTTTTTTATTGTAGCAGTTCATTTCAAATCAAAAAACCATTATAGATTAACGTTTTAATAATTATATTTATTAACTATTAAGTAAAAAAAATATTGCTTAGATATTAATGGAGATTTGAATGATTAATGATCAAAATGATAAAGAAATAAAGGAAATATTTTTGGATAAATTTGAAAAACTTTCATTAAGAATTGAACAATTAACTAATGATATTTCGAAAATGAATAGAAAATTTGATAAAATGAATAAAATGACGAGATCTTTTGGTCTTAAGACACTCAGAAATTCAGAACCCTTAAATTTTGCTCAAGATATTGATGGGATTGGAAGTCCCACGAAGAGATATAGTTTATCTATACGGGGTATTACAGAACAGTGGAAGGGTCGCAAGAATGATATCTTAATTACAATTAGGCAGCAAGAAAAAGAAACATTACAAGATCAAAAATCCTTGGGGATACGAATACCTGTAAATGATGTTAAAACCTTTAGAACTTTATCAAAAGAAGTGCTCTCATTGTTATATATAGCCTGTGAGTTAAAAGGGATCGAAATAAACGAAATGCTAAGGGACATTTTAGTGGAAATTAATGAACAAGGCACCACAATATTAGGTGAAATTAATGATAAAATGAATATCTAACTTATTTTTATTCCAGGACTCTTCTAAATTGACTATTTAACATTTCATTAAATTCTGTTAAATCCTTTTGATAAATAGAGATTGTTATAAATATCTAGAAATTATATTTAATCATTAAAAAGATAAAACAAATTTCTAATTAGAGAAAGGAATTGAAAAAAATGGATTATGAAGATATTATTTTTGAGAAAAAAGATAGAATTGCACGCATTACCATCAATCGACCCGAGCGCTATAATGCATGTACACAGAATACTGTTCATGAATTGATTGATGCTTTTAATCGTTGCATGGATAATGATATTGGGGTCGTAGTATTTACTGGAGCGGGTGATAAAGCATTTTGTACTGGTGGTGATCAAACAACACGTGAAAAAGGAGGGTATAAAGGCGAATTTATGTTGCCATTAGAAGTAGGTTGGCAACGTGTAACACTTTTGATTCGAACCCTACCTAAACCAGTTATTGCTCGAGTAAATGGATATGCAATCGGAGGAGGACATGTATGGCATGTCAATTGTGATCTCAGCATTGCAGCCGAACATGCACAACTCGGACAAGCAGGACCTCGGGTAGGATCTTTTGATCCAGGATATGGAACGGGTGATTTAATGCGTGCAGTGGGAATAAAACGTGCGAAAGAAATTTGGTTTTTATGTCGGCGTTATACTGCTCAACAAGCTTTAGAGATGGGGTTAGTTAACGCAGTTGTACCCTATGAAAAATTAGACGAGGAAATAAATCAATGGTGTCAGGAATTATTAGAAAAGAGCCCAAATGCTTTAAAGATGTTAAAATATGCTTTTTTAGCTGAGACGGATGGAGTTACCGGAATAACACAGTTAGGGGTTGGAGGGTTGTCTCTTTATTACGGAACCGAAGAAGCTGTGGAAGGAAAAAATGCCTTTCTAGAAAAAAGAAAACCCGATTTTAATCAATTTAGAAAGAAGTGATCCAAAGAATGGATATAAAAAATGTATGTGTAATTGGAGCAGGAATTATGGGATCTGGAATTGCTCAATTAGCAGCGAGCCATGGATATATGGTAAATTTAGTGGATATAAATAAGGATATTTTAAATCAAGCAAAAAGTTCAATTGAGAAGAACTTAGAAAGATTTTTTGTTGCTAAGAATAAAATCTCAAAAGAAGAGGCACAAAATATACTAAACAGAATTAATTTAAAGGTTAATAGAGATGAAGTGCTTAAAGATGTACAAATGGTTATAGAAGCGGTTTTCGAAGATATGAAATTAAAACAACAATTATTCTCAGAATTAGATGCTTTATGCGATAAAAACGTAATTCTCGCATCTAATACCTCCTCTCTAAGTATAACTGATATTGCTTTAAAATCAAAAGACCAAGAAAGAATTATTGGCATTCATTTCTTCAATCCAGCTCCAGTAATGAAATTAATCGAATTAATAAAAGGTAAAAATACTTCAGAACAAGTATATGAGCTATCAAAAAAATTTTCCGAAAGCTTAAATAAAACGGTAGTAACCGTAAATGATGCACCAGGTTTTGTCACAACCCGACTTATTTATGTCTTATGTAATGAAGCTGCCAAATTGAAAATGGAGGGAATTGCTAGTACTCAAGATATTGATGTTGCTTGCAAATTGGCTTTTAATTTTCCCATGGGGCCTTTAGAACTTTCGGATTTAGTTGGTAATGATATATATTTACATATTGGTGAATATTTAGAAAAAGAATTAGGGAAAAAATATAAACCTAGCCCCCTTCTTCAAAAAATGGTTGATGAAAACCAGTTAGGAAGAAAAACAAAAAAGGGCTTTTATAATTATTAAACCCTTTTTTTATTTTTTTAAAGTTTCTACTCGAATTGATTTAATTTTAAAATTAATACTCCTTATTATTTTATAACGCCAATCTAATAAGGATATCTTTAATAGCTCTACTTACTAAATAAAGTTGGATATTTCTTGCCCCACCAATTATTTCTTGAACTTTACTTACTTCTAAAGCTTTGTCTATTCTAAGATTATCTGTGAAAGCAATACCACCACATAACTGCTGAGTTTCATAAGATATTTTGTGAGCGAGATTAGATGCCAAAAATTTCGTCCCCGAACTAAACGCAGCATTATACTTAATAAATTTCAAATCCGAATGTTCAAGAGTTTTTCGATATTCTGAAGCTGCCTTAAAGCCAAGCTCCGTTGCAGCCATTAATTCAGTAAACAATTGAGTTATTGGAAAAGAAACTGCTTGAAATTCATATATAGGTCTGCCAAATTGTGCTCTACAATTTGTATAAATGAGTGCTGTTATTGCAGTTAACCAACTTATTCCTAAACTTGAGCCAATAATCGCATCCCGTTCTGCTACAAGTCCAGAGAATAAATTTTTGTACCCTTGTCCTTTCGTTCCGAGGATATTTTCTTTTGGAATTTTAACATTATTAAACATGGTTCGTCCAATATGTACTCTTGGGATAGATTGTACTCCTAATCTCTGAGTTTGAAGACCTTCAAATCCTCGTTCAGCTATTACTTGATACATTGATCCTCGTGGATCATATGGATTAGATACACCATATACGATAAAATAATCTGCGATAGGACCATTCGTTGTATATAACTTTTCTCCTTTAACAATTAAATCCTCATTTTCCTCTTGAATTTCTGTTTTCATGTTAACCGCATCTGATCCATGATATTTCTCTGTAATACAGATACATCCTATCTTTTTTCCCGTTAAAATGTTATCTAACATTTCCAATTGATGATTATTTTTCCCAAATTGAAATAAGGGATTTGCAAAAATAACCCCCGAAACTACACGAGCAAGATCCAGTTCAGGATCGATAATTGACATTGCCATCGCAAGGAGTAATTCATAGCGCATTCCATATCTTTCAGAAACTCCTCTATATTCATTTAATCTTTGCATATAATTCTTTTTGGCAATAATGGGGAAAAGTTCATAAACATCATTATTAAGATTTATTTTTGGTTCCACTTCTTTAATTAAAAAATCTTCCAATTCTCTGAGAAATTCTTCTTCTTCTTTTGTTATCAAGGGTAAAATAAAATTGTTAAAGATTTCATAAATATTCCTTGTGATTAATTTCTCTCTTATATCATCATCTAAAATATTTATTCCAGTGATTTTTTTCATATTTATTATCTTCTTTTTAATTGTAAATAATTTTGCGATAAATACTATTTTAATTCTTCTCTTGCAATAACTAAGTTTTGAATTTCAGTAGTACCTCCTCCGATCATGAAAAATTTTGCGTCTCTCATATACCTTTCAACTGAAAAATCGTCTGTATATCCTTCTCCACCATGAATCTGAACTGCTTCTGATGTAATTTCGACAGCACTTTTACTGGAAAATGCTTTTGCCATGGATGCTTCTTTAATAATATTTTTTCTCATGTCTGCTAATTTGGCTGTGCTATAAGTTAATAATCGTGCAGCTTGTAATTTTGTTGCCATTTCAGCAATTTTTAATCTAATTATTTGAAAAGTGGAGATAGGCTTGTCAAATTGGATCCTTTTTTTAACATAAATTTTTGAATCTTCTAAAGCCGCCAAGGATATTCCATTACATTCAGAGCTCAAGGTAATTCTTTCCACATTAAATGTATCCATTAAGCTTTGAAATCCCTCTCCCTCCTCTCCAATGAGATTTTCTTTTGAGATCTCCATATTTTTAAATTCTAAAGTTCCATTATATATCCCGTTTATTCCCATTAATTCATAAGGATTCTCAATTATTAATCCGGGAATATCTTTCTCTACTAAAAAAACGCTCATTCCATTTCGAGGATTGACGTTCCGGTTGGTTAAACACCAAATAAAATAATAATCCGCAATTCCTGCATTAGTTATAAATTTTTTAGAACCATTGAGAACGTAAGAATCTCCCATTTTTTCTGCAGTGGATTTAATTCCTGCCACATTAGAACCCGCTTCTTTTTCAGTTACACATATACTACAAATTTTCTCTCCACTAGCAATTTTTTTTAGATAAAGCTCTTTTTGTTCTTCGTTTCCATATTTATTGAGTAAGTATCCATCTAAGATGCAGGGTGTTCGAGGAACGGATGCACTTACGTTAAGTTTTGATATCTCCTCTGTAATCATGCAATGAGCAACCATTCCTAGATCGGTGCCATTGTATTTTTGGGGGATTAAAGGACCAATAAACCCTTTTTTTCCCATTTTTCTAATAAAAGACTCAGGAATCTTGTTCTGCTGACTTATTTCGTTTTTTATCGGTTCTAACTCATTTAATAAGAACTCTCTAACTTCTTTTTGTAAAGAATATAGCTTTTCAGAAAAAAATAGTTCATTCATTTTATCATCTGTCATATAATATTCTTTCTTATAAACATTTCATTTCTTAGTTAATTAATTTAATTTTTTTTTGTTTTTTAATAGCATTATAACGAAAAATTGATTTTTTAATTGTTCTTTAATAACCATCACTCTATTGTCTAATTATTAAATAAAATAGCGCTTGGTATAATTTTCATAGTCATGTGTGGTTTAAAAGTTAAAGATGACTCTAACCAACAGGAAAAAATTAAATCTCCGATTCAAGGGTATAATCATTTAATCGAGGTTGATAAAAGTGAATATCAAGGATTATTGTCTGAAAATCTATTATTAAAACAAATAATCTCTAATCATTTTAATGAGAAATTCGATAACGGAAAAAAAATATCTTCCTCTGAATTTAAGGGTCATATACACCATGATTACGGTTTTTATATGAAAATTATTTTAGCTATAGCAGTAATTATTTTATCTCTTGCATTTCACATAGTCTATTTAAGTGTTGCAAGTTGTTTGTTCTATACTAACGGGAGCTCTCAATGTTGGATTAAATCTTGGCTAGGCATTCCTGTTTATGCTAGCTTTTTTATAGATCTTACCTTATACTTGTTAATAGGATGTCAATTAGTATTAATTATTTTAATCCTAAAAACTAAAATTAAAGCAATATCAAATAATAAATAAAAAACCCAAAATATAGGTATAGTATTTATATCTTAATCCTTTTAAAGGATTCCATTTACCTGAACATTAAATCTTCGAAATATATTCAAGAGAAAAAATAAAATAATCCAATGAAAGGCACTTATGTCTTAATTATATATAAAAATAAAAATACTGAAATTAATATTGGATCTCTCGGTCCCATCCTGTTTAAAGAGGGATTCTATTTTTATGTTGGTTCGGCTATGGGTGATTCTGGCTCGGCAACCTTAGTTAATCGTGTAAAAAGGCATATTTCGCTTGATAATAAAAAAATTCATTGGCATATAGATTATTTACTTGAGAATGAAAATTCAATGATAATAAAGATTATTCTAATTCCCTCTTCTTATCGATTAGAATGCATAATTGCTCAAGAATTATTTGATACCTCTGATGGATATATTGAGAATTTTGGATCTTCTGATTGTGAGTGTAAAAGTCATTTGTTTTTCTTTAATAGCAATAATAAAGTTATTATGTAAAATATATACTAAAAGCATAATAATTATAAAGAAAAATATTGAAATAATAAATAATCAAAAATGATTGTGATATAAAATGTCACAGACCGAAGAGAGAGAGAAATTCGATTTAAGACATACATTTCTGATAGGGTTGATGTTCTTCTCTACAATACTAGCATGGGAAGTATATGACAGTCAAGTTTCAATCAGCTTATATTTTTATCTAGGTTCATTAGCTCTAGTTGGCCTTATATTAGGGTTGGATAATCTTCTTGGATTAATTATCCAACCAATTATGGGAAATAAATCCGATAACACTCGAACTCGCTTGGGAAGGAGAATGCCATACCTCCTTATAGGTGTCCCTTTAGCTGCGATATTTTTTGCTTTAATCGCATTTGAAACCTCTTTTTTATCATTGTTTATCTTCATATTCTTCTTTATGTTTTTCATGTGTTTCTATAGAACTCAACAAGTTGCTCTTATTCCAGACTTTATTAAGTCAGAAAATAGGGGTAAAGCAAATGCTCTTCTTAATTTGATGGGCGGAGCAGGTGCAATTGTTGCAGCTTTGATTAGCCTGCTTATTGTAGATGTTAGTTTGCAGTTAGCTTTCATAATTGTTTCAATAATAATGGTGGTAACCCTTATTATTGGCTTTTTCGGGGTAAAAGAAGAAGATGCATATGCCTATCAATTATGTTTACAGATGGATAAAGAAGAATATGCCGAGACCAAATCCGCTATAATTAAACCAGGGCTCCTTGAAAGTTTAAAAGATATTGCTTCTGAGAAAGATAAAAGCACTATTCTGATTTTACTTGCGATCTTCAGTGTTTATATTGGATATGAAGGATTTAGAGCTTTATTTACTATCTATGGGACAAATGTGTTGGGAATGACCAGAGGAGCTGCGGGAGGATTGCTGTTATATGCTTCTGTTGTCTTTTTACTCGCAGCATTTCCATCGGGGATTTTAGCAGAAAAATATGGCAGAAGATTTATTATCAAAATTGGTCTAATTATTTTCATAATAGCAATGATTCTTGCGTTTCTTTTCAAAGATATTATGGTTCTTAACATAGCTTTAATTCTAATTGGGGTTGGATATGCATTTGTAAATATAAATACTTTAGTGACATTATGGAGCTTAGCTCCTTCTGAAAAAAAAATAGGTACTTATACGGGAGTATATTATTTTTTCATGTATACTGCATCAATATTAGGTCCAGGGATAGTTGGTTTGATTGTTGATATGATAGGGTTTACCTATTTTTTTTTAGTATGCTCTTTATTTCTAATATTAGCATTAATTCTTATGATACTAGTGAGAAGAGAAGAAATTCAGCTGACAGAAGAAGAAATCCTTGAAAGAAAAAGATATCTCGAAAAGCTGAAAACATAAAAATTAATTCTTCTTTTTTTTCATAATATATTTTTGTATTATTATTTGCAAACCAAATTACGAATAATATTATGAAGTTAGGTATAAGTTCTTTAGGACATTTAGTTGATATTGCTCTACGTGGTAAATTCAAGTCTTTGGGTGAATTATTAATTGAATCTACCGAAAAAGCTCTGAAATTTGCAGAAAAATATAATGTTGGAATTGTGGAAATAATTTTAGATCCCCCCGAAATATATTCAAAAGAAAATAGGCAGAGATTTATTGATATTTGTAATTCATATTCTGTCACTAAACAAGTTCACGCACCTTTTACAGATGTCTCATTATGCTCATTTAATATAAATATATCAAAAGCTACGGTTAAATCATGCATAGATGCTGCGGAAATCTGCGATAAAATTGACGCTGAAATATTGGTGGTTCATCCTGGTGTCGGTCATTTTTTACTAAGCTCCATTCGAGAACAAAACAAAAAGCAATTGATTAGAGCCGTAAACGAATTGTTGGATGCCACATCTGAGTTTGATGTATTAATATGTATTGAAAATATGCCTCAAGATGCCCATATGTTAGGAAATGAGAATGATATCGGAGAGTTTTTGTCAAGTCTTAATCGGGATGATATTTATTTAACATTAGATACGAGTCATGCTTGGACATGTGATATGAATCTAGAAATATACTGGGAGAGATTTCATAAATATGTGAGAAATATTCATTTAGCAGATAATGAAAACAAAGAAACGGATCGTCATCCCGCATTAGGTACCGGGAAAGTGAATTTTAATGAGATGTTCAAATTAGCTAAGAAATATAATTATAAGGGACCTTTAATTGTTGAAATCATCACTGGGAGGGCATTGCGTAGAAGTATTGAGTTCATTGAACCCTTTTTAAAATAAAGATTTTGGGATTTTTAATACAAATCATAAAAAAGTCGGAAAAATAGAGTATATCATATTTTTTCATAATTTTTCTAAAAATATTCTTTATGGAAAGTTAATTTTTTAAGGTAAGTAATTGATTTTTAATTATTCCTTGTATTAGAATTAAATAAAATTGAAATTCATAAAGTGATAAAGAATGGGAATGTTGGATGGTAAGGTTGCCATTATAACTGGCGCCGGGAGAGGTTTAGGGCGTGAAGAAGCCCTAGCTATGGCAAAAGAAGGATGCAATTTAGTAATTAATGATTTAGGTGCAGGTTTCGATGGTACAGGTGCACCAGTAAAAGTCGCGGATGATGTTGTCGCAGAGGTTAAAAAACTAGGAGTTAAAGCAGTTGCTAATTATGATTCAGTGGTAGATTTCAACAAAGCTAAGGGGATGATAGATCAAGCAGTTGCCGAATTTGGCAAATTAGATATTGTCATGAATAATGCCGGATTTCTCAGAGATCGTATGTTATTTAATATGAGCGAAGAAGAATGGGATGGTATAATGGGTGTGCATTTAAAAGGCACATTTAATATGACCAGACATGCCGCGGCTTATTTTAGACAAGTAGGCAAAGATTTAGAAGCAAAGGGACAAAAATTCAAACCATTTGGAAGAATTATTAATACTTCTTCTGATGCAGGATTATTAGGAAATATGGGACAGGCCAATTATGGTGCCGCAAAAGCTGGTATCGCAGCTTTTACTGTAATTGCTGCGATGGAGTTAAAAAAATATGCCACCGTTAATTGTATTGTTCCTGTAGCCAGGACCAGACTTACAACGGATGCTACTCCAAAAATGGCCGATGTAATGAGTAAAACAGATGGAGAAGGATTTGATGTGTTTAATCCTGCTAATGTCGCCCCTATGATAGTATTTTTAGCATCAGATAATGCGCAAAAAATAACTGGAGAAGTCTTTAGAGCTGTTGGTGACTCTGTGTTCGTCTTTCAAGGATGGCATACTTATAACAAAATTAGTAATGATGGAAAACCCTTTACACCTCAGATTTTGAGCGAGCGTGTTAAGTCCGAATTAATGAAAGGGCTTCCAAGGAAAGAAACTCTCATGGACATAATAGGGTCTATGATAAAAATGTAGTTTCATTTATCCAAATTGTTGAATATAATTCAATTTTTTTTTCTTTTTTGGAATTAAATTTAATAAAATCTATTCATAGCGAATAATATTAGTAATTTATCATAAGGAAATAAAATTAGCTATTCTTTACCAATATTTTTTCCTTTAGTTAATGCTTTTTGAGCGACTTTTCTAGCTATGGTTGTAGGATCCGCTAAATTTTGAACACCTTCCACAGCTGCTTGTGCGGCTTGTCCTGCAAGTTCTCCTGTAAAAGGGGCTCCGCCTGCCACTTCCGCCACGACAACTCCGGCTGCAGGGGTTAAAGCTGCTGAAACCACTGTAGTTGCCGCTGCTATTACTACTACTTTAGCCACTTTTTTAGCAGTTTCACTATCGATCCCATATTTTTCATTAGCATCTTCACTAATCGCTTCTAAGGATCTTTTAAGACCTTCTTTTATTAGAGTGTCTAAAGCCTCGTCTTTCTTGATTTTTTTTCCCTCGTAATAGATACCATCTTTATAGGCATGCTCCAGAAATTTTGTCAGAGATTTGAATTTTTTCACTTTACTATAGCCATTCCAACTATCTTCTTTGAAATTGATTAAAATGGTATTTACAGATTTACCCTGATTTACTGTAAAATCATAAATGTAGGGTTCCTTTTTATCATCCATATAAACGGCTTCGTAAATATGGTCCCCCAAAACTTTTTCGTGTCCAATTAAAATCCTAAAATTTATTTGATTGGTTTTTCCAATCATTCCTTTAGAGAATTTAGCAAGAGCAACTTTTCCCTTTTTAGCTTTTTCCTCTTTTTCTACAATCGTATCCGAGCGTTTCTCTTCGAAAAAATTATTTAACGCATCCCAAGCTTCCTTAAATACTGTCTTTGCTTTATTAACTTCATTCTCCATTATCTTTCACTTCAACTTTTAGTTCATGTTTTATGCAAATAAGATTATAATATTTATGAATTAAAAATTTAAATATTTATTTTTAACAGTATATACAAAACAAATTTGTTGAAATTAATGACAGATTTTGGCTTTAAATAATTCTATTTTCAACTATATAATGTAAAGAATTAATTATGGGGGTATAAAGCACGCTTTTTTCTGTAATTCTTCACTCTTTAAGAATTCTTCAGTTGTTAATTTATCAATAAGTTTACCCTCATCTAAAACGATGACTTCTTTAGAATATTTTGCGATTATATATGGATTATGGGTAATTATAATTATTGTTTTATCTTCTCGATTTAGATTTTCTACAATTTTCATAAATTCTCTTATCATTAAAAAATCTTGTCCCGTCGAAGGCTCGTCAATGATTAATATTTCCGGTTTTAATACCAAAACTGAAGCCAAAGCTAATCTTTGGCGGATACCCTTACTAAGATACAGAGTTGACTCATAAACCTCTTCAAACTTTTTAAGTTGAAGAAGTTGGACAATCTCATCATGACGTTGGGCGATTTCTTCTTCTGAAAATTTTAGATTTTTTAATCCAAATTCGATCTCTTCTCGAATAGTATTTTTAAAGAGTTGATGATCAGGATTTTGATAACAAAATCCAATAGTTTGAGCAATTTTAGGGATGGAATAATCAAAAATGTTTTTACCATTAAGAAAGATTTCACCTTGCTGAGGTTTAAGTAGTCCGTTAAAGTGTTTCACTAAGGTGGTTTTACCTGATCCATTCTTCCCTATTATTGCGATAAAATCACCTTGATAAATTTTTAAACTCACGTTATTTAGAGCCTTAGTCAAATTAGGATAAGTATAACTTATATTAGAAGCCTCAATAATGGGATTTTTAGAAGATTTTACATTAGTTTTAGGATTAGCAAGTCTTGCAGCGCAAATATCTTCTGGAATATATATTCCTGAATTATTCAGTAATTGAATATTGTTAAGTAAATCAGTGACATTCCCATCAAATTTTTTCTCTCCCTCATCAATAATAATTACTCGATTACAGAATTCCAAAATTTTTCTTGTTTCATGGCTAACTAGCACAATTGTTAAATCAAATTCCTTTTTAATTCTCTCCAATAGCTCAAACACTTCAAATTTCCCAAATGGGTCAAGATCAGAGGTGGGCTCGTCTAATATAAGGATATCAGGTCTCATCGCTAAAATTGAGGCGATGGCAATCCGTTGTTTTTGCCCTCCTGAAAGTTCTTCGGGTGATTTTAATTCATAACCTTTCAAACCGACTATTTCTAAAGCCCATGTAATTCTTTTTTTTATTTCCTCTCTCTCTAGTCCTAAGGTTTCTAAACCTAAAGCAATTTCATCTTCTACATTCATCATTATAAATTGAGTTTCGGGATCTTGAAAAATTAAACCAACCCGAGCCGTTATTTCAGCCATATCCACAGTGCGAGTATTTGTACCAAATACTTCCACAGTCCCACTTATAAAGCCTCTGGTTTTTAAAGGGATAAGTCCATTTATACATGCGCATAATGTTGATTTGCCGGCACCTGTTGGGCCCATAATCCCTAGATAATCTCCTTTATTGATCTTTAAGTTAATCGATTTGAGAACACGATCTTTAGAAGATTTATATTTCCAAGAAAAATCTTTGAATTCTACAACTGTTTCCATTGAAATTCACCATATTATGATTATGGGTAGAAATTTTAATATCATAGGGATATACCCAATTAAAAAATTCACTAATCCTTGATTTATAAATCGCAAATATATTGAGAATCCGAAAAATAATATTATACTAATCAAAATAACGATGTCTTTTTTTTTTAAGGGGAAATAATGATATACTGTTCTGTTTTTGGATCTAAAAGGAATTCCTCTTGATTCTATTGAATTAGCCATTTCCTCAGTCCTTTTAAATAATAACACGATCATTGCAATGAAAATTGAGCCAAAATTTCTTATTTTTTGAGGAATTGACACCTTTTTAAAATCAACTCCACGAGTTTGCATAGCTTCTCTAATTATCTGATAATCATTTTCGAACATGGCTATACCGCGAAAGATTAAATTTATTACTAAGCATAGCGTAAATGGCACTTTAATAGAACGTAAACCATGGATTAAATCCCGATCTGTAGTTCCAATAAAGAACATTAAAGCTAGAAAAAACATTATTAGGGATCGAAGAGAAATACGAGAAGCGTAATAAATCGTTTGATCTGTAATTAAAATATTCCAAATCCAAATATCCTTTATTAACACGATGGTGGTCTCAAAATATATAATAGATCCTGGTCTTTGAGAAAACAAACACCATGCAATAAAAATAGAAGAATTAGCGATAACGAATCCACCAACAATTTTCATAAATTTTTTACTAAACACGGGAATTTTAGTTAAAAATATTAAAATAATATCAAGTATAAGTAACGCCAATAAATCTATAATAGTGTTGAAAACAAACGCAATAATACTTAAAACAAAGAATAATCCGATTTTAGTTAAGGGATGTAATCTTGCGATAAAAGAATCTGTCGGAATATAAGAAAAAAAGGTTTTAGATAAAGTTGATGTTGAAATGTATTACACCCTTTTGTATTTGAATAATTACTCTTCTTTAATATTAAATTGTTTTTTAATATTTATTCAAAGGAAAAAAATTCACATTTCATTAATAACCTTTTTATGTGAAATCCCTCAAAAATTATGTTAGTTTTACTTTATTAAATTAGAGTTTCATATTTAAGCGAAAAAAGAAAAAAAATTTTAATAGAATTGGATTTTTTCGATTTAATTCTATGAGAACCAACCTTCTACGTATATAGAAGATTCTTTAACTCTTTTTGTTAAAGCTATCATCATTGGAGTAGCTATTGCTGATAAGACAATTAAATCTCCGGCAAACCATCCTATAACTCCGATCCAAAAAGCTTCAGCAGGAGCAAAACCAGCTATGACCAAAACACCAACCCCGATTAAAGCGGAACATAGTGAGGGTAAAACAATCCCGAAAATAACAAATAAAAGCCATCCCCGAGAAGGATTGACAATATACATAAGAACTATGAGTACTATCGCAATTATAAGAGTTGTTATCCAAATTGCAGGGATTACTAACGCAGTGGCAATAGCGGCTATTATTAAATTAATTATTAACAGTGCAAGTAAAATATATAATGGTTTAGGTCGTTTCATATCTTTTCCGATGTCAATATCAGTTTTAGTTATTTTAAATGCTAAGAGTGGGATTAATCCTTCCACGAGATCGGCAAGTGCCCAAATAAATGACCATGGTCCTAATCCTATCACTAATCCTAAAATTACACATGAAATATATGCTGCAAGAACACCCCAGAAACCTAACCAGAGACTAAGAGGCACATATATAGCTGCAGCTAGATATAACCCTGAAACTCCCGGAAAAGGAGCAACAGGCGCAACAATTACTGCAAATATTGCTAAAATGGTGCTCAAACCTGTAGCGAGTGCAAACGCAACAATGTGACGCCAAGATACCTTTACGGAAACTTCCTCCATTTCACCCATATTTATCTCATCTAATTGAGTTTTTTAACAATTAATATGATAATTTATATTAGATTTGTTTCTTGTGTAAATATTTGTCAGTTTATTATTTAAACTTTAATAGGTTTTTATTCTCTTTTATTTAATTTTTATAAGAAATTGCTAAGAATTAGAAATATACACAATTAATGAGTTCCTCAGAAAAGAGTATAATTATTTAAAAAAGAAAAAGTAATATTAATTATTATAAAAATAAGTTGATTTAAATGAGTGAAAAATTAACTGAAATACTGGATTCCCTAAAATCAATTAAAGGGGTACACGGAGCATGTATGGTTGAAAAGTTTGGATTGATCAAAGGCAGTGCCTTACCTGGCTGGGTTGACCCTGAGGCAGTAGCGGCTATGGTTACACTTATTTTAAAAGCTTCGCAGCGGGCGACTAAAGAATTGGAGCAAGGGATTTTTCAAAATGCAATTATCGAGAGTGAAAAAGGTAAAATATTATTCACTGAAATTAAAGGAAACATACTCACTCTAATTGCGACAAAAGAAGCAAAATTAGGTATCATTAATCTTAAACTAGGAGCCGCTAGCGATATTATTAAAGATTTGGTCTAATTTTTTATCTTTAATTTTTTTACATTCTATTTAATATCCTTAGAAAAATCTAATTTTTAAGATTTTTTAACATAATCTCCTTTGTAATTTCAGGATCTATTTGCCCTTTGGTTTTCTGCATACATTTTCCTATTAACGCTTGCAATGCTTTAGGATTTTTCTTATAATCTTCAACTATTTCAGGATTTTGGTGAATCACGTCTTTAACTATTTGCGTAATCTTATTTTTGTCGGCAATTCGCTTTTTTCCTGTTTTTTTTAAAATATTAGGGACAGAAGTTCCTTTAGTCATAATCTCATCAACAAAGCTTTTTCCAATTTTACCTGTTATTTTTCCTTCTTTAATCAATTTAATTAAATCTATTATATGTTGAGGATTAATTTTGGTTTGTTTAATCGTGGTATTATTTTCATTCAACCAACGTGAAACATCACTCATTAACCAATTACAGTATAGCTTATATTCCTCTGTTCCGAAGGATTTATCTAACTTAATACCCTCTTCAAAAAAATCCGCTATATCTTTATCTACCACTAAAATTTCGGAGTCAAATTCGGATAAGTTATATTGTTTTTGAAAACGCTTTGCACGTTCATTTGGCATTTCAGGTAATTCTTTTTTAACTTTGGATATAAATTTTTGATCAATCACGATAGGAACTAGATCTTGTTCAGGAAAATATCGATAATCCTGCTCAAATTCCTTTGTTCTTAGGGAAACGGTTATTCTTCTTTTATCATCCCAATGTCTGGTTTCTTGTATTAATTCTTTTCCTCTTTTTAATTGATTTCTCTGTCTCTGAATTTCCCATTTAAGAGCTCTTTCCACTTCTTTAAAGCTATTAATGTTCTTTACTTCACTTCTTGCATGACCCTTTAGTGAAATATTAGCATCAACTCTTACAGAGCCTTCTAAATCTAAGTTGGAAATGCCACAATATTGGACTATTGACTTCAATTGTTTTAGATATTCTCTTGCTTCTTCTGGAGATTTTATAATTGGTTCAGTTACAATTTCAATAAGACAAATACCAGATCGATTATAATCAACTAAAGTATAAGGTGAAGTGGTTATTGCTCCCTTATGAACTAAACGAGCGGGATCTTCCTCAAGATGGATTCTATTAAGCACGATATCTTTCTTATGACTATTTAATTTAATGGTTATTTTGCCTCCATCACCAAACGCTTTACCCCCTGCCTTATTGTACTGTGATATTTGAAATCCTTTTGGAAGATCAGGATAAAAGTAATTCTTCCTGAAGAACCAAAACGATTCGTTTATATTACAATCTAAAGCTAAAGCTAATCGAGTGGCAAATTCTATAGCCTTTTTATTTACTACAGGTAATGAACCTGGTAGTCCCACACATATGGGACATGTATAAGTATTTGGTTCTACTCCTCGATAATCAGTACTACAACCGCAAAATAATTTTGTTTTAAGATTAGTTAATTGAATATGTACTTCTAAACCAATAATAACATCATCGTATTTCTCTTTCATTTCTTTTTTCCCCCTCTTGTCTTAATTGGTGCGATTTTTCTATACAGATTTAATTCCTGTTCTAAATTATACCCAATATTTAAAATTCCTTTCTCATCAAAATAATCTCCGATAACCTGAAAACCAATGGGAAGTTCATTACTATCAAATCCACAGGGAATTGAAAGCGCTGGTAAACCTGCTAAATTAACAGGACAAGTTAAAATATCCATCATGTACATTTGTAAAGGATCATCAATCAATTCTCCTATTTTAAAAGCAGTCGTAGGCATTGTAGGACACACAATTGAATCACATTTTTTAAAAGCTTCTTGAAAATCATTTTTAATCAAAGTTCTTACTTTCAGAGCTTTTATATAAAACATATCATAATATCCTGCTGATAGCGCATATGTCCCTAAAATAATCCTCCTTCTAACTTCCGTGCCAAATTCTTTACCTCTGGTTCTGCCAAAGACATCAAATACATCTCCCGTTAAGTCTTCACTCATTTTTCCATATCTTAAACCATCAAATCTAGCTAAATTCGAACTCGCTTCACTCATGCAGAGTAAATAATAGGTGGGGACCGTATATTCAAGATGCGGTATTGAAACCTTCACTGTTTTTGCTCCTAAACTTTCTAATTTTTTAATTGCTCTTTCTACTGCATCTTTTACTGACTTCGCTAATCCCTCACCAAAAAATTCCTCTGGAATACCGATTATTTTTTTTTCTAAGGGTTTTTTTATTTCATCAGTATAGTTATCAACTTTTATATCTACTGAAGTTGAATCTAAAGGATCTTTACCGGCCATTATCTCGAGCATTAAAGCACAATCGTAAACACATTTGGTGATGGGCCCAATTTGATCAAGCGAATTTGCGAAAGCTACTAAACCATATCTGGAGACTCTTCCATATGTCGGCTTTAATCCGACCACTCCACAATAGGATGCTGGAGAACGGATGCTCCCTCCCGTATCACTCCCTAATGCGAAAATGGCTTGTCCTGAGGCGATTGCTGAGCCAGATCCTCCACTTGATCCTCCTGGAACTCTTGTTAAATCCCATGGATTATAGCTAGGACCATAACAGCTGGTTTCTGTGGAACTGCCCATAGCAAATTCATCCATATTTGTATTTCCTATATGAATTGCCCCTGCCTCCTCGATTAAACGTTCAATTACGGTGGCATTATAAGGAGGATAATACCCCTTTAATATTTCTGAACAACATGTAGTAGGTACATCTTTAATGCAAATAAGATCTTTATTTGCGAAGGGTATACCGTAAAGTTTTCCGATAGATTTACCTTTTTTCAAACGCCCATCTAAAGTTTTTGCTTTTTTAAGAGAGGTTTCTTTAGTTAAATAAACGAATGAATGTATTAAAGATTCAACTTCATCAATCCTTTCATAACATGATTCCACTACTTCTTGGATTGATAATTCTCCGTTTTTAATCTTCTCGATTAATTCATGTCCCATATGCTCATAGATTTTCATTGAAATTTAACCAATATAGTCAATATATATTAAAAAATAAATAAGAAATTAATCAATCTTGTTTAATAAACCATTTCTAAAAAATTTCACTTAATTTCTTGTACAATTTTCTAATTTTTAGCTAATTTTTTAATAACTCTTTCAAAAGAATAAAAAAAAAATTTAGTTGATTTATTATTCAGTAAAATCAGTTTGGATTTAGTCCGAATTTAAATTTCTCAACAATATTTTAAATACCGGTATTATCCATATCAAAAGTGAGAAAAGT
>SDNV01000208.1 GCA_004524515.1 Promethearchaeota archaeon | reverse complement strand
TTTTATTCTTTACTTTTTGGTTTAATATAGCCGAGATATGCTTCAAGAAATCCTAATAGAACAAATATCCATGCCATGAAATAAAACATTGTAAACCCAGGATCCCCAAATAATATTAAAATTCGGTCAATAAGAAACATTAGTAACACCAAAATAAAACTCAAGCTCATCAATGCTAAAGAGAGAAATGCTTTCTTATAATCTGGATCACTCACAGATTTATAATGGGTGAATGAACTTATCATGAAGGGAATATAAATTATTGAAATCAGAATTAACAAGAAAAGAAAAGCCAAAACATCTAAGATTACAAGCCCTCGTTGATATATAATCAATGAATAGAAGGCAGTGAATATCCCGTAAATATAAATAATCATTTGTTGAGTTTTATTAAATTCCTTGTCAAAAACATTTATCATTAATAGATAAGAGAAAATTGTTCCTAGTGTAACAAACATGAAACTAATTCTGAAATCTACAATCCTAAATAAAATCCATGATAAAGGCGTTTTTGGATCTTGTGAAGTAGCTGTTCCTAAATACTCTAAGCTCGAATATAATACTAATACTTTTGAAAGCCAAGAAAAAATAATTGCCATTAACCAATTTAAAAAGATTATAAACAAATATAAAGTGAGTCTGTGTTTTTTTACAAAATATCTATTAAGTATCAAAATTAATAAGAATATTGAAATAATGATGATAAAAGTCTCAAATATCATTCCAACAAAGATCAAATTTTGCAGTATTACCATAAAAGAATTATACCTTAAACTTTATTTAATATTTTATCTTAAATTTAAAAAATAAAAATGAAGAGGAATATCATAATTTTTCACTCTTCCTTTGATTTTGGCATAATATAACCTAAATATGCTCCAAGAAATCCCACAATTACAAAACTCCATGCTAAGAAATAGAATATCGTAAATCCCTGACTTCCCATAATGATTGTGATGCGATCAATTAGGACAAATACAAATGTCAAAATGAAACTGAGACTCATTATTGCTAATGAAAGAAAAGCTCTTCTAAAAGTCGGATCATTCACTGTTTTATATGCCTCCATTAATCTAATTACAAAAGAGATATAAATAACTGCCATAAATATTAAGATATTTAAGAAGTTAATAGCATCCAATAGAGTATTTCCACGTTCATAGATAATAACTGTAAAGAATATAACATAGCCTCCAAAAATAAAAACTAAGATCCTCTGATTTTTACTATAACTTTTTTCAAATACTCCGATTTTTAATAAGTAGGAGTAAATAACACTAATGGCAACAAATAAAATACTAATTCTAAAGTCGACAATCCTAAAAAGAAGCCAATTTAAGGGGGTATTTGGAAATTTGACATTAGGTTGATTATACACATAATCTATTTCAGTAGTGAGTACTATTATTTTAGAAATCCATGCAAATATAACTGCCATTACTAAGTTAATAAAAATAATAAATAAATATAATGTAAGTTGATGTCTCCTAATTAAATATTTTCTGAGAATTAACCATGAAATTATAGCTCCAATTATAGTTATTATTATTTCAAATATCATTCCAATTAAAACGGGTTCCATATATCAAGGTAAATAGAATCTATATATAAAATTTTGTAAAACTTTATTTTGAACGTTTTAAATAAAAATTATAAAAAGGTAAGGTGAAATAATATTTATATTAAAAAAGAAAATTAAGATTACAATGAAGTTAGAATATGATGATGAATTCATAATTATAATAACTCTTATTTTTACACCTATTATCATTTTTTCAACCATTCTACATCATCTATTTCCAGAAGTTTTACAAGTTCCCAGTACTCTCGGTCCTTATTTTATAGAACCAATTTGGTTAGATTTAGTTATAATGGATATCTCGACGGCAATCATGGCTATCATAGTAATTTATCATGGTTTTAAAACGCAAGGAAAATTTAAAACCACTTGCTTTCTTTATGGGTCAATCCTATTTGCGGGACTTGAAGAGTGCCATTGGATATTGTCAGGGAGATTTAACCTTACCCCAGATAAAACTTATTTTTTTACAAGAGGAGGTTTATGGTTCATAGAAATACCGGTTTATACTTGTCTGGCCTGGTTTATATTAGCATGGTGCTGTAACTATGTGTCTGAAGTGATTTTTCCAAGTCGAAATTATCCATTTCATGCGTGTATTGCGGGACTTTTAGCAGTCTCTCTGGATCTCTGGATGGATCCCGTGATGGTTAATATTGGTTCCGCTTCGATATATCCAAATTCCAAAGGTTTGTGGGTGTGGTTAGCAGATCCTAAAGATACACTCTCAATCTTTTCAATTCCTTTCTTTAATTTCCTCGGTTGGTTTTTAGTAATATTTACATTTTTAATGCTTTTTGGCTATATTTTGGACGATAATAAAATTGAAATTCATGGAAAAACAAAATCTGCTTTTATATTCTTCGGTCTAATCATTGTATTTATTGGTATAACTGGTATTATCCTAATAGTGGTAAATTTTTTGATAAATCCCTGGTTAAGGGGGGTTGATTTAATCCCGATTAAATTATTATTTTAAGAGATGCTGATGATGAAATTACATAATAAGTATATCCCTATTATTATTTTAGTTCTGTTTTATTTAAATGTTCTAAGGAGTGCAGTTAACTTAGCACTCGCAGAAAATAATCTCTCATATATCATTCTAGGAATTACAGCACCCTTACCTTTCCTTGTTGGCATCATTTTTGCTTTGATAAAGCTGATTAAAAAAGAGAATTAATAATGAATCTAATATTTTTAATAATTACTTTTTCTACTGAGAAATTGTGAAGATTTTGATTTGGAAAACAAAATTAACTGAAATGATGGGAACTAAGTATCCTATCATTATGGGGGCTTTTGCTATCATAGGAAAAGCGGAATTTGCTGCTGCTTTTTCCAATGCAGGTGGGTTTGGGATTATTACCGCTTTAAATTATAAAACCAATAAAGAATTCCAAAGTGAACTAAATAAAATGAACAATCTCACAGATAAACCCTGGGGGGTGAATTTTTCTGTTATGCCCCCATATGTAGTAAAAGAAAGAGGGGGTTGGTTACGAGATGAAAAATCCTATTTGGATTTTGTGGATATCGCAGTTGATGCGGGAGTTAAAGTATGTACCACTTCTGCATATCAAGCACCCGAGATTGGAAAAAAATTACATGATGCGGGTTGCTATTGGTTTCACAAGTGTGCTACAATGAAACATGCCATTTCAGCTGAAAGTTTAGGGGCCGATGCTGTTACTATAGTAGGGCTTGAAGGAACAGGATTTAAAAATCCAAATCAAAATACCACACTTGTCAATATGACTATGGCGAAAATATTACTCAAAATTCCCGTAATCGCTGCGGGAGGTATTGGAGATGCTCGAGGTTTTCTCTCGGCTTTAGCAATGGGTGCAGATGCGGTATGTTTTGGTACGGCAATAATGACCACTAAAGAATGTCCAGCTTCAAGTTTATGGAAAAAAAGAATTTTAAATCAAGATATATTCGATGAAAATTACTATAAAAAGATATATCACCTCCAATTAAGAGATTCACCAATTCATTCTATGGCTTCAGGACATTGTGATAAAATAATTACACTTAAAGAGTTTATCCAAGAGAAGATCATTCAAAATGCTGAAAAAATACTAAGAACATGGGGATATAAAGGAGAAGAACTAAACACGACACGATTATAATTTATAATCAATAAAAATATTAATGCAATTTTACTTGATTGTAAATGATAATACCATATAATATATCAAAGTGGGACAAAAGTGGGTAAAATATGTTTGTTACACTAACTACAACAAAGTAAAAGTAAAAAGTTTTTAAATATTGGCGTGGTATATATTAGCATTAGATAACATAACTATTGAAAAAGAAAAAATAGTTAAAAAAAAAAAAATAAAACTGACTAAAAACAACAAAAAAAAGTACTAATTTGATCAAAAGGAAAGAGAAGTAATATGGCAAATAATTATAAGGACAGACTTAGGTCAACTAAAAGGGAAACCATCTCAGAGATGAAAGAAGAATGGGATTATTGCTGTGATAATCCAAATATTGAATCACGAGATGGAGATAATGTGTGTTTACATTGTGGCATGATTGTAGGAAG
>SDNV01000207.1 GCA_004524515.1 Promethearchaeota archaeon | reverse complement strand
TCTGGTAAAACATTACCGCTATTATCTGAATAATTATTTATATCCGAAACGGGATAAACGCATATTTGATCAGTTGTTTTAAAAGCCACATAATTTAAAATTTCTTGTATTCCAGTACTTCCAAACTCATCTAATATCTTTTTTTGTATGTTTTTTAAGGTTTCTGCTTCTTTTATGCTTAACTTTTCTTCCATAATTACCTTAAATTTATTAGATCCCTGTAAATATTCTATGATACCTCTTTTTTCAAATTCTCTAAGAACAAACTCTGCAAGTGCACTGCAAGGAATAATTTTTTCCTTAAATTTGTCAGTTAATTCATAATATTTCTTCTTTCCAATCTCTTTATCAATTTTATTAGCAATAATTATTATCGGTTTTGATATTTCTCTCAACGTTTTAGAAAAGTTTATTAAATCATCTTCACTCCAGGAAGAGGGATTTTCATTTTCAAGATTAGATTTTTTCAGTGCATCAACGATTTGTTTTTTATTTACTTTAATTCCCGATAAACGTGTATATAGTTCATCTATAAATTTTCCCTTCTCGCGAGAGAAGTTTTTTAAAAATTTATCCCAATCTTCTCTTTTTAATATCTCATTGAACCATAAATTAATTTCATTTTCTAAAAATAGAATATCATCATAAGGGTCATTTATGCCTTCACCTATGTGTTTTCCCATTTGATCAAGAGAGCCTGAGATATCCACAATATGGAGTAAAGCATCAGCTTTACTTAGATCATTTAAAAACTGATTTCCTAAACCCTTTCCCTTATGAGCATCAGGAACTAGTCCAGCTACGTCTAATAAATTGATTGGGATGAAGCGCTTTCCATCAATACATATAGAATTCTTAGGATTATCATTTAATCCAAGTTTTTGACATAAACAATCTATTTTTACATATGCTACCCCCTTATTAGGATCAATTGTTGTAAAAGGGACTTCACTAACCTTTGCATTGGTTAAACAAGCAGCATTTAAAAAAGTAGATTTACCCGAGCTTGGTTTACCAACAATACCGATAATTATTGTCATTAAATTACGAATGTTCTTTTGACTCTAAAAATCTTTCCTTTTCTTGATTTTCATATAAATCCTTAATCAAGTTAGTAAATTGCTGATAAAATGATTTATCTAATGGATTTTTATCTAATTTATCTTGATTATTTGAGATTTTTGAATGTTTCTTATTAAGGGCTCTCTCTCTTTCATTCATTTTAACAAAAGCTAAGGCGTTTCTTTCACATATTTCTTGGACAGTAAGAACTTCGCGTTTTAATAAAGGAAGTTTCATTATAAAGGGTTCTTTTAGTGAATTTACACGAATAATACATTCTCCTTCATTCAAGATAGATAAAATGGATTTTTTTTCAATATCAAGATTTAATAAATCACACATTATCTCTTTTTCTATATGGTTTCTAAAAGTCAATACAATTCCATTATTTGCTAAAATTTCTTTACTTATATCTGGTCTCGTTGCTAAGGTAACCAAACATTCACCTGTTCCTCTCTGTAAAAGTGCAATGTCTTCTAAATAAGTCGTTAATTTTGATTTTTTAGCTAATCCCTGAGGTGCAAAGTATTGAGCATCTTCAATAACTGTTATATGTTTTATCCCGTTATATTTAGCCGCACCAGAGGTCAAATTTTCATCCCATAAATACTTAAGAATCACATTTAAGAAGAAAAGAGCATCTTCTTTTTCTCCACCTAAACGAATGATTGAGCTAAGGTCCAAGATAATATCGTTTTTGAAAATCTGATTGACATTGATACAATTATTTGAGTTAAAAAGAGCTTTTAGAGGACCTTGAGAGTATCGTCTTATCCTATTGTTTACACCTATTAATGTTTGTTTCAGCATGGGAATTTCATATTTATTTTTTTCAAGATAATTTTTAGAACATTCTGTAAAACCTTCCCAACTTTGATACTGGGGATCCCCACAAGCCTGGGTTAAAATTTCGACTAAAACTTTTTCCATTTGGGGTGAGAATTCTGAAAATTCTTCAAAAAAATTTCCACTTTTCAAAATATCAAAAATTCTTTCTGCGTGAATAAATGGATTTGTTCCTTCAGGATTGAAAATATTAACTGAAAAATTCTCACCAGGCCATAAAATTAGAAGATCTTTGATATAGTTTTGTAAAAAATGATATTCTCCCTTGAATTCGACTATGAAGAACGGAATCTTATATTTTTGTTTAAAATTAATTAGAAAGTGCTGCATAAAATTACTTTTACCCGTACCAGTTGATCCACAAATGAACATATGCTTTTCTAAATCTTTAATTGAAGCATAGAAGTATCTATATATCCCGAAATGGCTTTTTATTTTTCCAATGCGTATTTTATCTTTTCTCTTTAAAAATAAAGAAGGCGGTGGTAGATCAGCATCAGAATTCGATTTACTAATAAGAATAATAACGTGAAAAACTAATGAGCCTCCAAAAATGAGTATTGATATGTTGAATAATAATATGTAATTAAAATATGAATCAAATTGTATTAGAATCTCATCTGGTTTATTTTCTATGAAAAATAAGAGATCATTTAACAAGAAGAATAGATTTATTGAATAAAATATTATGATGATGGGTATTAATTGTGATAATAAGAATCCCTTTTTTTTAAAAAAGAAGTGTATTATGCTTAAGATTAAACTAAACGAGCTCCATATAAAAAATGAGAAGAACATCAAGATTAAATATTCAAATAATATTAAAAACTACTAAAATATCATCAAAAAAGATTCATCTCATCGAAGAATAAGAATAATAATCATATGGATTTATGTTAAAGTAAATCTTAGTTTGTGGTTCTTTAAGCCTAAGATAATTTATTTCTATTTTTCGTAAAGTTTTTTAATTTTATGACTTAGAGATCTATATAAGCAAATAAATTAAAAATAATATAAAAAGTGAAAATTTAATGGCACAATTATCTGGAGTTCCAATTCTAATATTAAAAGAAGGAACCGAGAGAAAACAGGGCAAAGATGCACAAAAAAATAATATTGCCGCAGCTAAAGCAGTAGCAGAGGCTGTTCGAACAACATTAGGCCCAAAAGGAATGGATAAAATGCTAGTGGATTCGTTAGGAGATGTGACTATAACAAATGATGGTGCAACGATTCTAGATGCTATTGATGTTGAACATCCAGCAGCAAAAATGATTGTTGAGGTTGCAAAAACTCAAGATGAAAAAGTCGGAGATGGAACTACTACGAGTGTTATTATCTCTGGGGAATTACTGAACCTCGCACAAGAGTTGATGGAACAATCAGTTCATCCTACTATTATTCTTCGTGGATATAGAAAAGCATTAGTTAAAAGCAAGGAAATTCTTAAAAAATTAGCTAAGAATATTGCTTTAGAGGATTATGAGACATTAATTAAAGTCGCCGAGACCTCAATGAATAGCAAATTGATCTCAGGGGTAAAGAGTCATTTTGCGGATATTGCTGTGAAAGCGATATCGCAAGTTAAGGAAAAACGTGGAGATAATATAATAATTGATTTAGATCAAATTCAAATAATTAAAAAGGAAGGAAAAAGTCTTCTAGATACTTCAATTATTGATGGTGTTGTCATTGATAAAGAAGTTGTTCATCCTATGATGCCTAAATCCCTTAAAGATGCTAAAATAGCACTTATTAGTTCTTCACTTGAGGTAGAGAAGACGGAGTTCGATGCTGAAATAAGAGTTCAAACACCTGATCAAATTAATAAATTTCTTGAAGAAGAATCTTCTATGTTAAGGAGAAAAGTCGATAAATTAAGCGATATCGGAGTTAACGTGGTTTTCTGTCAAAAAGGTGTGGATGATAAAGCACAAAATTTTCTTGCTCAAAAAAATATTCTAACTGTCAGAAGAGTAAAAAAATCTGATATGGAAAAACTTGCAAGAGCAACAGGCGCTAAAATATCTAATAACCTCTTTGAAATTAATACTTCTGATCTTGGAAACGCTGGAAAGGTAGAAGAGAAAAAAGTTGGTGACGATAATATGATTTTTGTATCAGAGTGTGCAGATCCTAAGGCGGTTAGTATTCTGATTAGAGCTGGAATCGAACATGTTGTAGATGAAGCTGAAAGGATGTTACACGATGCATTATCGGTAGTTAAAGCAG
>SDNV01000206.1 GCA_004524515.1 Promethearchaeota archaeon | reverse complement strand
CATTTCCTAAAATGTCTAAATAGTGCCACGAATTTTGTCGGTTTTAACTATCTTTATAAAGATTGAATCGAATTTCTATATAACATACATAAAATTGAATCGGTCATTAAAATTAAGAACAATTATACCTTTGAAAGACATAATTCTTGTGTTGTGAATAATAAATCTGCGAAACATAACCTCAAAAGAAGCGAGCACATAAAAAATATTAGAGCTAAATTAATGAAAAGAAAGATAGAAAAAAATTTTCTTAAATAATCCTCTTTTATTTAATTTTTCCTCATTTTATAAAATAAAAATTTTTCCTCAAAAATCCTTATACTCTGAAATTATTGTGATATTTGTATTTATAACAACTAATCATTACTTTCTTATTGCCTTTTTTGGTATTATATAATGGAAGTTAAAAAAAACAATTTAAGGTGGATATAAGAAGATGACTATTGCGTGCGATGTTGAAAGATGCTTTTGTTGGAATGGCTGTGATGAAATTCTCCACGAGTGTATTGAACGCTCTAAATATATAAAGGATGTTAGAAAAAAATTAGCTAAAAAGAAATATAAAGATAAATTCAAGTCATTAACAAATAATTCATCTTAAAAAATTAAGAATCATATCCATATTTACCTATAAGAGGGACGAAACGGACTCCTGTTATTTTTTCAGATTCAAATTCTTCTCCTTTTTTAGTCACAATATAAAGATTTTGCCCCCAACTTTTCGAACCTGCAGGAATACATAGGATCCCTCCATCTTTTAGCTGTTCCTTTAAAGGAGGAGGGACTTTTTCAGGTGAAGCGGCTGTAACTAAGATTTTATCATAAGGAGCATTCTCTGGATATCCTAACGTTCCATCTCCGTGAATAACTGTAACTGAATTTTCATAACCTGCATTTTTAAGATTAATTCTAGCGGTCTCTGCTAAATCTTTATGTCTTTCGATGCTAAAAACATGGCCGGGATTGATTGAATTCTCAGAAGCTACTAATTCCGCACATAGCGCAGCATGATACCCTGAACCCGTACCAATTTCTAAAACTTTATCTCCTTGCTCAAGATTTAAATATTCACACATCATCGCATTCATATGAGGCGCACTAATTGTTTGTCCTGATCCAATCGACAGAGGAGAATCTATATAAGCTGATGCTTCTGCTTTTTCAGGGACAAATAAATGTCGTGGAACCTTCATCATTGCTTGTATGACTTTTGGCTTAGTTAAAATACCTCTTTTAATCAAACTCTCTATTAATTGTCTTCTTTTCTTCTCATACTCCATTTTTTTATTTCCCATCTTACTTCATTTTAATCTTTATTACAACATTCTTTAGTATTTATCTTTAGAAATGATATAAATCTTATCATATATTCCGACTTCAGAATTTAAGGGCATATTGAATTCAATTGGTTCACCATTAGAATCTCTTTTAATACTGTTGACCTTTTCTCCTTTAAAAATTATAGTTTTTACTTTCTCGATATGATATGAGTTATTTCCACTAATAATTATTTCATCCCCCACTTTTAAAAATAATTCCCTATTTTCAATTAAAGAATTCACGGATTTACTTTTCTTATCGTAGGCTAAAATCTTCCCTAAATAAGTTTTTTTAAAAGGTGAAATATTGCCTCTCTTTTCTAATTCAATATCTTCTAAGGTAGGTCTGTGAAAATAAAATCCCGTATGAAACCCTCTATTATAAACTTTCGCTAACCTTTTTAACCAATTTTTTACTTTTTCTTTAGTATATGTTCCATCATAAAAACAATCTAAAGCTTCTTTATAGCATTCCGCAACGGTTTTTACATATAGCGGATCTTTCATGCGCCCTTCAATTTTGAACGCATCGATTTTAGCATTTATAAGATCCGGAATAAATTCTATCATGCATAGATCTTTCGCATTTAGAAATTGCTGCCCATCATATAGGAATTCATTATTCTCATCATCAAAAACTCTCCATTGTCTTCGACAAGGTTGAACACAGTTTCCTCTATTTGCGGAATATTCTTCAGAATCATTAATCGTTGCCGAAAAGTAGCATCTCCCACTAATAGATGTACACATGGCACCATGTACAAAGCATTCTATTTCTGCCTTTTTTAGTTCATTTTTTATATTCTGAATCTGGTTAAGAGAAAGTTCCCGTGCTAAAATTATTCTATCAGCACCAAAGTCTTCATAGAATTTCGCAGTTTCAATATTTGAGACGTTTGCTTGAGTCGACACATGAAATTTCATATTATAATTTTTAGCTATTTTTATCGCCGCAAGGTCATGAGCAATAATAGCATCTATTCCCGCATTTTTTGCTCTACTAATTAAGTCTTCTAATTTTTGTAATTCTGAGTCATAAATCAAAATATTTGTGCATAAATATACCTTTTGTCTCGGATTTTGGTGATGACAAAAATCTGTAATCTTTTTTAGGTCTTTACTCTCAAAATTTCGAGCCTTTTTTCGCATATTAAAATTTTCCACACCAAGATAGACTGCATCAGCTAAACCTTCAATAACCTTTAAAACATTCCAATCTTGAGCAGGTGCCACTAACTCCGGACGTTTTTTCATATCTCATTCATTTCTAAATCTGTCATTTCAATCCTACAATAAGAAATAAGATTAATAATGTTAAAACCATTATTATTAAGAAATCAATTGTAAAATATTTTAGATGAATAATAATGAAAGTGGTCTTATTTAATAGCAGTCCCCGAAAAAAAGGGAACACCTCGCATGCTCTAAACATTGTTATGGAAGAATTACAGGCGGAAGGAATAGAGTGTGAGTATATCTGGATGGGGCAAGAAAATTTAAAAGCGTGTAAAGCATGCTTTAACTGTGCAGGAAAAAAGAAATGTATTCAAGATGATGATAAACTTAATGAGTACGTAGGAAAATTAATCGAAGCAGATGGGATTATTTTAGGTACTCCTACCTATTTCGCTGATGTGAGTTCTACCATGAAAGCATTCATTGATCGAGCGGGAATGGTATCCAAAACGAATGGAGATTTATATGCACGGAAAGTTGGCGCGGCGGTGGTTGCCGTAAGACGAGCGGGAGCTACACATGTGTTTTCGACATTAAACTTTTTTTTCCTAATTGCTCAAATGATTGTGGTAGGTTCTTCCTATTGGAATCTGGGAATTGGACTAGCTCCGGGTGATATCTTGAAAGATAATGAGGGTGTCCAAACTTTTAAGACTTTGGGCAAAAATCTCGCTTTTGCATTAAAAAAACTCAGAAGTTAATCTTTTTTCTTAGGTTTTTTTTTCTTCTATTTATTCTTAAAGATCTTTTTCAAGCATTCTAATAAATTAGAAACTAAATGTTTAAAAATCCAAATTTTTTTTAAAGAGTTGTTAAAAATTATTTTAAATTTGCAATTAATTTAAGCATATTTTCTAAACAGGGGACTTTTTAATGAGAAGATCAATAAAGAGACGATCCTTAATAGTAGGAATGTTCTTTTTAACGATGATTATTTTAGGATTGACTCAGAACCCTGAATTTGCTTATGCTCAACCGCAATATGATGAGGGAAGTAAAATATTAAATGTTCCAACATCTTTTTTAATTTCAGAATTTTCAGAAGATTCAGATAGCGAAGAAAATATAACTTCAATAGATTTATCCTTACCCTCATCTAACTGGAATTTAACGGATCTTCAAGTAAATTTCACAGATATTGAATTCAATAGGGAAATTTTAGAAATTGAGTCAATTATAACTGGATCATATTGGTCTTTGGGTTATAATTTCTTTAAAGCTCTTGCAGTTCAAATAAATATTACTGAAAAAACATTGATTTATGGAGTTCAAATCTATGGTTTTTCAATAAACGAACGAGATTTTGAGGTTTATATCGAAATACGAGGTTTTGACTCTAGCAAAAATGCCCCCACAGATGAAATTATTTATGATCAAACTATAAATATGAGTGGATATGGAAGAGCATGGTATGTTCAAAATTTTCAAAACCCCGTCCCGCTTGATATAGGTAATTACTCTTTAGTTATAAACGCTACAGAAATAATGACTGCTCCAGAAAAAACTACTCAATATGATTGGAATTATAATGCTGAAAATCCCATGAATCCAGACTTATATAGTTCATATTATGATAAAAATTTAGGATTATGGGTTGATGGCTTTAGAAAT
>SDNV01000205.1 GCA_004524515.1 Promethearchaeota archaeon | reverse complement strand
CGACTATTACAGGAATCGCTGCTGAAACCCTTATTCTTTACGTCATAACTATGGCTGTTATAATCGGTTTAGTTGGTGCAGTGGTAGGTATTCAAAAAGGAGTTATTGCTCCAAAGAAGCGGGAAAAAGAAAGAATATTAAGAGAAGTCACAACAGTATTCGATGACGCAATCAACTTAGAACATATCCTGGTCATTTATAAAGGTACCGGAACTTGTATCTTCTTTAAATCGTATGGTATGGAGGAAATTGACCCAGAATTAATTAGCGGGTTCTTAACGGCGGTATCTTCTTTCGGACGAGAAATGGACTCACAGGAAGCTTTGAATGAAATCAAATATGGGGATAAAATGTTACTACTTGCTGATGGGGAATATATTCGAGTTGCCTTAGTATTAGAAAAGAGCGCATCCATCATTTTACGCCAACATTTAAAAGAATTTATAGATGCATTTGAAAAACAATACACTGAGAAATTACCAAAGTGGCGAGGGCAAGTTAATGTGTTTAGAGATGCGGGAGATCTGGTTGATGATAAATTAAATACTTCAATTATACTTCCACATGAAGTTCAATATGATCTAGGAAAAGTAAAGGCACTCAAAAATCCACACGCAAAAGAAGTTATGAAGATCGCAAATAATTTGATAGCTGATTCAGATAGAAAATTCTTCTTTATTGCCACACTTTTAATTGAAGCTGTTGATAAAACGGGAAAAGATAAAGCAGAAATCTTCATGGGAATCAAAGAATTGAGAGATGTGAAATTATTATCACCGATTCAATTGGGAGCAATTCAAGAACAGCCAGTTTCTCAACAAGAAATAGATTTAATATATCAGAGATTATGTGAATTACCTGGGTTAGCGGATGAAGAGCGTCGTAAATTGGCAGTTGATGTCGCAAAAATGAGTCCCGCAGAGAGAGAAGCCTATTTAACTAGTTGTGCCGAGCAGGAAGAAATTATTTCTGCTCCGATTAAATCAAAAACAGGAACAGTGGTAATTGAGAACATTAAGTCTGCGAAAAAAGAAGTTATGAAATTAAGGAAGAAAGCAAAATCGACTGTAAAACAAAAAGAAATTGGAAAGGGAATTGAAATTTATCGAGAGGCTGCAAATATAGCGACCAATTGGGATCTAACCCAAGAATTCGAACAAATCGAAGATGAAATAAGGATCATTAGAATTACCGATTTAAGATCACGGATGAAAGTATTAGAAGCAGAGGCCAAATTGGCAGCAAAAGCAGGGGATTATGCTGAGGCATCTGAAAAATATAATCTTGCTTCAGACGCCGCATCAGAGATTTTCAAATTAGGAATAACAGAAATGACCAAAGAAGTAAAACGATTGACAAATAAATCGAAAGAATTTGAAAAATTAAGTTAATTTTTTTTCAACAATTTTATTTTAATTTTATTTTATAATATTTACTTGATATTGAACTTCTAATTATATTTGAAAATTGTTTTTTCTGTTAAACAAAAAATTATAATTCTTATAAAACCACAAAATTAGTCCTATTTTTGAGAAATTTTTTATATTATAAATGTATTAATTGTTAATTATGGAAATTCCAAAAGATACCCGAGAACAGATCGAGAAAATCATACTAAAAATCCTTTATAATGAAAACGCGGTAAAATCTACTAATTTATTAATTGAAAAGGTTTTAGCTATAACATTTGAAGAGAAAATTACGATATCTGAAAAAAATATTAAACATTTAATTAATAGAATGGATAAGGAGAAAAAAATACAATTTAGCCAAGCCAAAGGGGGTTGGAAAATCCAAATATAGTTGGTATTTTTTTTATTTTTTTTAATAGAATATTAAAATGAAATTATCGCAAAAATTTAAAATGAAACTATAATTTCATTTATTCAGCAATTCCTTCTTCTGTTATAGCAAATACCGCCTCGCCTTCAGGTAAATGAGGAGCATCTACGATTTTAGCTATTCTCTGTTCACCCTTACCTTTTCTCAAATAGATTCTAACCGTCGTTCCATGTGCTATAATGTGACCGCCAGTATGAGTAGTAGGATTTCCGTAAAAAACGTCTGGTTTTGAAGAAACTTGATTAGTAACACAAACTGCTAATTCTGGATAAATATCGCATAATCGTAAAAGATCGTGTAAATGTTGATTAATAGACTGTTGCCTATTAGCTAAGGTACCCCGTCCCACATATTCTGATCTAAAATGACCAATTATAGAATCAACAATAATTAGTTTAATATTTTTTTCTTTGATAAGATTAGCAGCGTCTTTAACGAGCAGGATTTGATGATCGCTGTTATAGGCTCTTCCAAATACTATATTCTTTAATACTTTATTATAGTCCAAATCTAAAGCTTCTGACATTTGGATTATTCTTTCTGGTCTAAATGTTCCTTCAGTATCAATATATAATGCATTCCCTTCCAGTCCTCCTTTCTCTCTGGGCATTTGCACCATCACACATAATTGATGCATTATCTGGGTTTTTCCTGTTCTGAATTCCCCGAAGAATTCTGTAATACTGCCTGTCTCAATACCTCCGCCAAATAAATCATCCAATTCCTTGTTATTTGTGGTAATCCGCGCTATATTTTTCCTATGTTCCCATATTTCTACTCCAGATTTGAAGCCAATACCTAATTTTTGCATACTTGCTTTAATTAATTTAGCGGTGGTTTTTTCCCCTAATCCACTATCTTCAGATATTATGCTTGGGGGAGTGTAAGCAATTGCTTCAAGACTATTAAATCCGGCTTTAACGAGCTTTTCAAGTGTAGTCTTTCCGACTCCAGGCAACGCCTTCACTGCTTTTATACACTCATCCAGATCATTTTCAGAGTTTGAATCTTCTTCAATTGAATCGTCTTCAATAATATCATCTTCAGTTGCTTCATAATCAGAATTATCTTCATCATTATCATCAATTTCATCGTTTTCATATTCTTCCTCTAATTCATTAAACGCTTCAATTAATTCCTCCTCATCGTCATAATCATCATCATTAGAGTCTGGATTTTTAATATCTTCATCTGGATTTTGAGCGAATTTGAAATGTTCTTTATATATTTTCCCTTTGGTATGGTTTCTATTACATTCAGGACAAAAATAAGGGTCACCCATTTTTATTCCATTCTCTTCATTATTACGCGCTTCTACTGCTTTAGCCATTAATTTTTCACTTTTAAACGTTAATTTTCGTGTATTTTTTATAATTATTTCTAATTGTGATATATCTGTAAAAACCCTTATTTTAAAGAAAATAGACTACTAATTTTCAAATTTATGTTGGATAAGAATTATTCCAAAGAAAGAAAATAACAAGCTTTAACTTAAATTTAAGTAATACTTTTAATTTGTTCCGAGACTTTCCTCATTTCAATAAAACAAGTGTCCATTCGAGCATCTACATCTAAACACACAGCTACTATTAATTCTGGAGTTGCTGCCATTACTATAAAGTTTCCCTCATCCCCTTGAATAATACATACATCTAAAATTCCCGATTTTAATTCAATGAGAACACGTTCTGCAACACTTAAAATAGTAGCAGTCATGGCTGCTAATTTAATATCCGAAATCCCCTCTTCTAAAATTGATTGAACGATTAATCCTTCTGCGCTTACGATAGCTGAAGATCGAATTCCATCGATATTTTCATGAAGAGTTTGCAAGAGAAAAAGTAACTGTTCGTCTGACATAACTTAGCAATATGTGAAATTTGAATTAATTATTTATAAAATAATATTATTCTAATTTAAGTTTTTATTTGGAGAGGTTGTGAATGTAAATTAAAGTTATATTAATAAACTAATTAATTAATTTTAAATATATCTTAAAAGGAAAAAAAGAAAGAAAAATACAATTCGTGAAATGCATATGAGTGTAGGAATAAAATTTGAATATTATCCAAAAAGCTCAAATAAAAAGTTAGAAAAGGCTTTAGAATTAGTGAAAAAAAATAGAGCCAATTGGGAGCCACCTTTCTTTATTGATACAAAATCTTATTTGGATATTAATAAAATCAAAGAAGTTAGCCAACCATTTATGGGGGATAAAATCAAGAATATAATAGTACTGGGAACAGGTGGTTCTATTCAGACTTTATTGGCAATGAGACATCTTTCATATAAAAAAATATTTGCCATTACTAGTTCAAGAGCGATTGAATTAAAGGATTGT
>SDNV01000204.1 GCA_004524515.1 Promethearchaeota archaeon | reverse complement strand
TTTTAATTCTTGTATAAAGTCTGATTTTTCAATAATGGTTATCTTTGTTTTTGCTCCCGGCTCGATTAAAGATCTAACATATACACGCAATTTATTTTCTATTCCAAAAGGAGTGAGTGGAGGAGAATATGTCATAGGTTTAGTGCAATCATTTTGACTTTCTAACATCTCATCTATTAATCGTTTTCTTTCATCCGGTTCAAAGTAAATCATTTCTCTCAGAAAAAAGATTTTATCCATTTTTGATAATTTCAAGTCATCAATCTTAAGTAAGTCTTCTTGATCGAATTCTGTAAAAATATATTCATCGATGCGTGATATATCTTGATAGGATTCTTGTGAATTAGCATATTGATCTACTATAGGCATTGCCTCAAAATAATCCTCTAGAAATTCAGAGCTGAATTGTTGTTTTGACTTTTTTTTAAGAGGTAATTTAATCTGTGAAGGGATGCCATTTTTATGACTGATTACGGATTGTGAAATCGTATAAATTGTACTGGTTGACAAAACTGCTACGCTAGATATGCTTAAAAAGATAAATAGTGGAAAATTGTCTATCTCTAAAATGAAGAAAATTAGAAATATACATGTAAAGATAAGGTATAACGCAAATGTCCAATAAATACGAGATTTTTTCTTCATAATTTTTAGGATAGATTATTTTCTAAATTTCTAATATACATATCGACATATAAATTCCATTGGAATAACTTTGAAATTTTCATTATTTTTCTCAAATAATTAAATCTTTAAATTTATCATATTTGTTATTATTTAATTTGAAAAGGGTTCTTTTCTTATCTTTTTCAATTGATATTAATTTTAACTCTTTAAGGACCTGTAAATACTTCTTTATTGTATTATAATTCTTTTTTAACTGATTCGAAATATCAGATATTTTTAGAGGTTCTTTTTCGATTATCAACAAATTAATGATTTCTTTGACAATATCTTGGTTTAAGTAAAAATATATCTCATCTAATTCTGGATCTGAATCATAGAGGAAAACAACTCTTTGATTTTCGATCTCTCTTGAACGAGTAAATTGAAATTTTTCTAGGCAAGACAAGTGCCATAAAACTTGATTACTGCCGATGTTTAAAGCTCTCATTATTTCATTGATATTAGAGGGATTTTTTTTCACATAATTAAAAATCTCATTTCTAATCGGATGCTCTATGATATTATTTTTCATCAATTTAGTTCCAGGAATAATTCTCCGATTTTTTATAAGGCATTTGATGATTTTTTCGATTTTGTTTTTATTTACATATGGCTTTGCCCGAGTTCTATTGTTTATGTAGGTGATTATGTCTTCAATCGAAAAGAAAGGCTTCTTTTGTAAATATTCTTTAATTAAGCCAAGGACAAGCGGCTCAACTTGTTCTGGAGTGCTCATATATCTGTTATTAAGTTGTGTTCGAATTTTAAGAAGTTATCAATATATCTTTTCATTTAATGATAATCTTATAAAATATATATTAATAGATTGTGATTTAATTTATAGATATACCATAATGGGATTATGAAACATTATTTAGGGGGATTTAACAGAGTTTTTAAAAGGTTATTATAAATATAAAAAAATTTCAATTTCATTCCATAGGGTTTTATAATAGAATTTTTGCGTATTATTATTAAATTTTGAAAAAAAAAATAAAAAAAACAAATAAATGGAGTGATTTGAATGAGTTTTGAAGAAGATTTAGATGAGGAATTAGAACCTGTTAAATCTAAAACCCCATCAAGCAAAACACCCTCTACAGGACGAAAAGTGACCTTATATTTCATGTCGACTATTGGTCCTGGAGAAAAGAAAGAGAAATTAGTCGTAAACGATGGTAATCGAGTGAATGAAATTAAACAGACCTTAGGTAATTTATTCGGACTAGACCCAGAAGAATTCCATCTTTCTTCTGGTGGTGTTACAATGGATGAAAATAATCAATTAAAAGATTATAACGTGAACGATGGCGACGACATTCTTTTGATCCCGGCAAGTACTGCTGGATACATTTAAATTTTTCTCTTCATAGAATATAATATAATGTAAGGGCATTTAGGCCTTCAATTTTTTTATTTTTTTGAATAAAATTAATGGTGATATAAGCGATTATGGAATCAGATTTTTTTGCTAAAGGAATGTCAGCCGAAGAAAGAGAACTATATGATAGACAATTTCGCCTTGAAGGATGGTCTCAGAAATTAGTCAAAGACTCGAGAGTTTTGATAATTGGGGTTGGAGGACTAGGTTGCGAAATCGCTAAAAACTTATCCATGTTGGGTGTCGGTCATTTAGATCTTGTTGATTTGGATATCATTGAGCATTCAAATTTAAACAGGCAAATTCTCTTTGCTAATGCAAAATTAGGTTCCCCTAAAGCTGTAGTTGCTGCAAAAAAATTAAAGGAAATTAACCCTAATATCACGGTTAAAGGATACCATACTTCGCTAGAAAGATTAAATCCTTCCATATATCATGACGCAGATGTTATTATTGGAGGACTTGATTCAATGAATGCACGTTTAAATTTAAACGCTCAATGTGTGCGATTTAGAAAACCCTTGGTTGATGGAGGAGTATCTGGATACCATGGACATGTTTATACTGTATTTCCCTATCGAAATGCATGTTATGAATGTAATCCTTTACCAGTTTTAGAGAATGATGAGATGGCAGCTTGTACCGTAGTTGGAATTCCTCGAAAAAGGATTCATTGTGTATTTAAAGGGGATATGGCATTCAAAGAAAAATTTGAGAGAGATCCAAATCCAAAAGATCTAAATGATATAAGGTTCATTCAGAAAGTTGCAAATGCACTTGTTAACAAGCACAATTTCTTGCCTGAATATACTGAAGATGATCTTGTAAAAATTATCGATCGTCATGATCCTGGAATTATTACGATTAACGCGGTTATATCAGCTCTACAGTCTCATGAAACCATAAAAATAATTCACTGGAATAAAGGTCATAAAGCATTAGGAGAACCCGTATCAAATTATGTAATATTTAATGCCATGACCATGAAATTATATCATATTGAGAAACATAGAAATCCAGATTGCATTCAATGTGGAAAGAATGTAAGAAGAGTAGTAATTAAGATGAAGAAAAGTTCACCATGTATGAACATAATTAAAACATTAAGCAAAAATGGATTTCAATTAGAAAGCGATCTTGAACCAATAATTACTCTACAAGATTTTAATGATATAATCGTATTGGATTTAGAAGAGAGTGTAGATGAAAATAATTTGAGAAATTACGAATTTTTAACTGTTGCAGGCTTTAAGGGTGGAGAAATTTTTGTCACCCTCAAGCTAACATAAAAAAAATTAATAAAACTAAAATTAAAAAACGGGGTTGGAAAAAATGAGTATAAGAAGTAGTCGAGTTTCACGAGATTTTGCTGGGCTTAAAAAGATGTTAAAAGAAGGTAGCATTGTCCAATTAAAGCCCTATAATCCGAAAAAGAAAAGTATTGATCATGTAGCTATTACTATAAAAGGACCAAAAGGAACGGCATATGCTGGAGGTTTATATAAATTAGAAATGAAGTTTCCTGCTCAATATCCAAAGCAGCCTCCTTTTGTGAGGATGCATACACCAATATGGCATCCAAATTTCTGGCCAAAACCAAGTGAATATAAAGGACAGAGAAATATTTGTTTAGCATTAGTGGATCCTTCCTTGGTTGGAACAAAAGGAGGATGGAGTCCTTCAAAAACCGCAGTAACAGTTGTTCAAGCGATCATTGCAATGCTTAATACTCGTGGATACTATGTTAATCCTACAGATGTTTTCAATAAAAAAGCAGCTGTAGAAATGATGAAAAATAGGAAATTATTTGAAAAAAAGGTTAAAAATCTGGTTAAAAAATATGCTAAAGACAAATGGTGAGTAAAGTGGATAAAAATAGACCCAATAGTGCTATTAAGGAAGCAATTAAGCAAAAAATAAAGGAAAAAATCAAACAAGAATTATTAGAAGAGATATATACAGAGTTACAATTAGAAGAAGAACTACAGGAAGAATTAACTTCTGAGTTAATTGATATGCCCACGTTGATTCATAATAATAGTAAGATTAAAGAAAACCTTGAACCCATTCCTATGGAGCCTATAGAGACTGTTGCTAGTACAAGTAAAAAAGAATCGGGGATACAAATAACTGTAAAAGCGA
>SDNV01000057.1 GCA_004524515.1 Promethearchaeota archaeon | reverse complement strand
GAGCACCAGAACCTATTTCTTGCCCAGGTCCAATTATGTGCTCCAACACCAGTAGCCCAAGCATCTATCTCAATGATATCACCTTCGATTCCATCATTATAAATTGGATATTTATCTCGACCACCTGTGAAATTATGCCAAGCGTCTCCAATCCCGTTATCATCAACATCACTACCAGTATAATTATCCCAATAATTGCCTAATCCTCCCATACTAAAATTATTAATGTAATTAAAGCCATTAGCATGTTCTCCATTTCTCAAGAAAAAATTCCTATAAATCCTATTATTTATACTGGCATCAAGAATTAAACCGATTTCTATATTATCGCTGATTATATTATCCGTAATATTATTATCATTAGAAAAAAATATGAAAACACCTTGCCCACTATTCTCGCTAATTTCATTTGCAATAATTTGTTGACCGCTGCACGATTCTAAAAATAGACCATATTTATTTTTAGAAATTGTATTGTCCTGAACAAATATAGGTTCTCTCCAGATCCATAACCATGGATCATATCCAATAAAGCAATTTGATAAAATAATTCCAAAATTAGTATTATCTTCTATCTTATTATTTGAAATAAGAAGATCATAACAATTTATTATGTACATTCCTGAAAGAAGATTATTCCGCAATATATTTTCCGTAATATTGATCTCATAACAAGATCGATCCATAAAAATTCCATTTTGATTATTTTCTAAGTAATTCTCTGTAATTGTACACAAGCTAGTTTCATTATCCATGAATATACCATATTTAAATCCTGTAAACGTATTATTTGAGATAGTATGATTGGAACTTCGATAAGAATAGAAACCATAATTACTTTGAGGAAAATTAGTCTCAAAAATATTATTTTGTATGACACCATGACCTTGGGTGTAATAATTACTAAAATCAACTTGATATAGGGTGATACCTGCTTTTGTCCCATCATTCGGTCCAATATTTTTAAATGTACAATTTTCAATTCTAAAATAAAAACTATTATACCCATAATTCTCAATTAGTATACCAGTTTTCCAATTTTCACAATCAATTTCCAAGTTTGCTATAATATAGGGATTATTAGAAGTCCCATCTCCAGAACTAACCCATCCCTTATCTTTCGCATCTTGCCATGATTCTGAACTTCCATTGATAAATATTACTACGTCTGGTCGATCTGTCGCGCTCTTTATTGCATTGCTGAGATATTTGTATTCATTATCTTCGCTATAGTGGTTATTAGAAATATTACTTTGAAAGATTATTGAGAAGAAAAACAGAGAAAAAAGAAGTAGAGTTGATAATTTAATCTTAATTTTTCTATTTAACATTCTATTGCACTTTTTTTTGTTAAAGTTTGTATTTTATAAAATCCCCTTCTATGCTGAAATTTCTTCCAGAATGGAGTTTTATAAAAAAATTCTTATAAAAAGGTTGTAAAAATCTTTCTTTTTATTTATTTGCAATACGAAACTTTTTTTAGAAACAGATAGAACAAGGAATTATTTTGCTTCTATTTAGAAATTATTCACAGAAGTCTAAGCTCGATTATAAAATTAAATAAAAAATAAAGAAATAGAATTTTTATATCTGAGATAACAATTCAATTAAAGCTCTAGGAATTTCTTTATAATCGGATACCGCGAAAAATTTGCCTCGTCCTGTCTTGGCAATATTTCGACAGGTATCAATGCCTCTATCAGCATCATTTTCTGCAGGCATTCCAATAACGTGCAATTTTGGGTACTTTTTTGCTAAAATCACGGGATCCTCGCCCCGATTATAATTTCCATCCGAAATTAGAATCCCAAATTGGTCTTTCACATTTTCTTTAATTTTATTTAATTCTTTTAACCCTTTTTCAAGCCCGATATAAATATTTGTGAATCCCACCGCTTCAGAATCTAATATTTCGTCAATAATTGAGGTGATGGATTTTTGTTTATTATCTATTTTTTTCAAAACCATGGCCGTAGAGTTAAATAACACAATACTATAATCTTCTTTTTCCATATTGTAAGCTAACACGGAAGTGGTTAGGGCAGCATTTAATAAGGTCTTTCCATACATACTACCACTTGTATCTAAAATTAAAATTATTTTCCTCTTCTGCCTTTTCCTTTTGATCCCATAAATATCTTTGTAATTTAGGCTCTTCTCATAAATTTTTAGGGGATTATGCTGGATTGTCTCGTCTAAATCAAACTCGGGGTTACCTATATGATAATAAGGTACTGTTTTTCTTTGAATGCCTTTAAGACCTTTACTAGTAATTTTTAAAGATGTTCTTAAAATACTTTGACGAGCTAATCTCCTAAAAATATGCTTATATTTTGTAGAGATTGGTCTTCTAACAAAAAAATATATTTCTGGCATTAATTCAGGCGATTCCTTAGCTTTTTCTGAAAAAAATTTAACCCCATCTTCACAATCAAGGGCATCTGTGGCAGCATAGATATTAGCTTTTAACATACCCATTATAGCTTCAAGATTTTTGTATTGAATAGCCATATACGTTAATTCTTTTATTTGTTTATAATCTAATGAGTTAGCTAAATGTTTATAGTAATCCGGTTTTTTTTTCTTTTTTCTAATTATTTCTAATCGTAAAATATCCATATCAGGGAGCTGTTCAGTTAATCTGACATTGAGCCGCTTTTTCTCAATCTCTTCGGACTCTTCCTGAGAGAAATCATCGATTATTGAAAATCTGATTTATTTAAAACAGCTAAAACTAAATCGGCAATTATTTCTTTTTTGGATTTGTTTATTCCATCTTCTAGTTCTATTTTGTTGTAAAGAGCCATTATCGCAGCTTCAATCCAGTTTCGCGCACTATTTTTTTGTTCATATTGAGTCATTAGCCCAGCTAAATCAATTGCGCCTCTAATTGAACTCCCCCTTCGAATAGAAGTGACATTTCTTGTGGTTTGAATTATTTCTTGAGCAAGTACTGGGATTTGATTTTCTTTTTCACTGTCAAAATCTACTTCTTGTTTAATTATCTCAATTTCCTCTTCAGGAGTCTGATAATCCAGTTTAATCCATATAAACCTATCTTTTAGGGCCTCTCCTAAAACAGTGACTCCTACATGTGCTGAAGGATTTAACGTGGCAATAACAAAGAAATCTCTATTAGCTTGAATAGTTTTTAATTTAGGAATTTCTAAAATTTTCTCATCTAAAGCAGTTAATAATACATTTTGAGTACTTTCAGGCATTCGATTAATTTCATTGATGAATAAACAGCCTCCATTCATCATAGCAGACGAAAGTGGTCCGTATACATATGAATCCTCAATATATCCCTTAGCAATCACTAATGGAGGATCAAAATATCCGATAAGATTATGGGTTAGGGTTTCTTCAGCACAATCAATCCGGTAAAATTTAGCATCGAAATATGAAGAAACAGCGTTAGCAAGTGTAGTTTTCCCAACACCTACTTCACCTTCAATCAAAATATTTTTGCCTATTGAATGAGCCAATATGATTTTTTTTAATTCCTCGGTTCTCCCAATGATTCTATATTTCTCTTGTATTTCTTTAACTCCCTTGACAAGTTCTACCATAGTATAATCAATAATCCTTGTGTAATAATTTTTTAGATTATTATTTGTTATTTGATCATAATAATAAAAAAGAATTATATTAGTCCAAAACAAAATTAATTATAATACTTAGTATAATTGATTAACTTATTAGTAATTTAATAGATATTTTGAAGAATTTTAAAATCTCTCTCGTAATATTTTTAGTTTTAACCAGTTTATTCCTAATTATCAATAGTATATTTACTTATTATGATTTAAAAAATAGTTATATCCCTAATTCTAAAGCCTCTCATAATAATGACGACGATGATGATGATTTCGATATTTTAGAATTTTGGAATCAAGAGATTGAACGTGTTAATAATACTCCTTTAAATATTAAATATGGAGAAATGGAAGATTTAGATTATAAAAATCCCTCTTCAAAAAAAGAATATGAATTCTCTATTCAAGAGATTGAATTTGAATCACCAAATTGGGTTGGAGCAAAACACTCGACCATTACTTTACATGGCTACCTTCTTTATCCTGATGAAATTAAGGTTAAAAATCCCGCTTGTTTATTTATGCATGGGTTAGGTAATGATGCCGAACAATTTAAAGAATTTGCTTATCCCTTATTAGAAGATGGCTTTATAGTTCTATGTCATTCTCACCCAGGTCATGGAGATTCTGAAGGAGATGAGCCAGAACCGAACAATTTTTTTTATGATGAGGATGATGAGTACAATGAAGCAGCTCACAATTATTTGACGCTTTGTGGGGCAATCCAAGGTTTAAGGCTATTAGAAAATCTTGAATTTGTGGATGCTTCTAAAATTCTTGTCTCTGGCTCTTCTTACGGAGGCTTAAATACAATATGGTTATCTAGCATTTGTGGAGAAAGAATTGCTGGAGCGTTACCTTTTATAGCTGTGGGAGATTTAGAAAATACTTTAGAAGATCCTACAAAGCTGTTATTTTGGGTTTGGGGAGAAAATGCTCAAAATTTGGCTGATGACGAAGATTTCTGGGATAAGCAGAATAAGAGGTTTGATCCTATTTATTATCTAAAATCAGAAAAATTACCTCCTATTTTATTTGTAATTGGTACAAATGATGAATTCTTTCATTATCATAGTATTATAGGCACATATGAAGCAATTCAAAATAAGGATGATGCATTTTTACAAATTTTACCTGATGAACATCATGTATGTCCTGGTTTTGGTGACACAGCAGAATATTTTATAGAGTATGTCATTAATGGTGGACCATCGCCCCCTAAAATTGAACTAAAGGATCAAAACAGAATTCGTAGTATTGCCGGAGATCATTTAAAAGTTGAAATTAATATAGATTCGTCCAGGGAAATAGAATCAGTTCAAATCTGTTATAAATATATTGATATTATTGGCTCTTCTTGGAATAGAATAAACCTTAAAAAATCAAAAAGTGACACATGGGACGGGATCATAGGCCCTGGAATCGTTAATTCGAAAGTGGACTATTATTTAATTATTAATATTGAAGGAGATGAAGAGGTTTGGTTTTCATCTACAATTTTTACACCTGGAATGTTAAAAAGTAATTTTACCTTTATTTTTTACTTTTTACTTATTAGTTTTATCTCTATTCCAGCTATATATTTAATTTGGAGGAGATTTAAGAAGAATTACAAAGAATTAAACCCAGAAGTACAACCAAAAGCTAAAAAGATGTTGATTTTAGAATTTTTTATGATTATATGCGCAGAATTACTTTTCTTTTATTCATTAATTTTACCACAAATTGTATTTGAGGAAAGTGGTATGACTTGGACAGGTATATATGTTTTTAACAATGTTTTTACATGGAGAGCTCAATTTGGAGCTATTGCTCCATATCTTACTGCGATATTTTTTATATTGTGGATCTTATCTTTTCATATCAGTTTATTGAAACCAATTCCTTCTAGTATATTAAAAATGATATATCCATTATTAATGATTTTAATGATAATATTGTTTTTTGGATCTATGAACGATCCTTCTACATTATTTGGCAATTTTGGAAGAATTAATCTTGGTATTGGGATTTATTTGATGATTTTCAGTTCTGCATTACTTATAGCAATAAGTATTTGGAAACGCAATTATCAAACTAATCTTGGGATTCGAACTGTAAAAACACATTGGTATAATCTAGACCGATGGTTCAGAATAAAAAAATCTCCTATTAGAGATAAATCTTAAACTTAATTTTTATTAGAGTATTTTTTTAGTTACTTTTTAATAAAATTTTATATCAATTGAAAATGTGAAGCTCTTGATTTTAACAGAAAAAAAATATAATCATAGACCTATGGAAAGAGGTTATACCAACCGAACTCTTTACATAAATCTAACTACCAATGAAATTCTGATTAAACCTGTTTCCCAAGAAATGAAAGAAAAATTTATTGGAGGCAGGGGATTCGATCTTTGGCTCATGTGGAATTCGCTTCCAAAGGATCGAGTTGTAAAATGGAATGATCCTGAGAATGAAATATGTTGGGCAACAGGACCTTTAGGAGCAAGCACCTATTATCCTGGTGGAGGTAAATCTATAGTCACAGCTATATCTCCTTTAACAGATATTGTGGTGGATAGTAATGTAGGAGGCCATTTTGGACCGTATTTAAAATATTCTGGTTTCGATGCGTTAGAAATACAAGGAAAAGCTGAACAGGACGTAATAATCTTCATCAACGGACAAGATCATACTATTCGCATAGAAACAGTTGAATCGTCCGAGAATATTTCTGACTATTCGCATTTGCTCACTCAACAACTTACTGAAAAATACGCTAAGGATACAAGTGAGAAAGAAAAGCAACTTGTATCAGTTGTAAGCACTGGTCCTGCAGCAAAATTTACTCGATGGGGGATGCTAAACTCTTCTTGGTATCAACGGAAAAGAAAATGGGCATCCTGTAAACAGGCAGGCAGAGGGGGGATAGGAAGTGTATTTGCCGATAAAAATATTAAAGCGATGGTATGTAGAGCACCTATATATGATGTTAAAAAAAATGATCCTGCTGATCCCGAGAAATTATTAGAAATAGGAAAAAAACATAAGAAAGAAATCATTGAATATGATCCCTCAATGAATCAGATGCGATTTGTCGGAACGGGATATTTACCAGATATAATGAACATTACAGATTTGCTGCCTACAGAGAATTTCAGATTTGGTCAACATCGGGAAATAAAGGATAAAAATATTCCCTATGGTCGTCAAGTGTGGTTTGAAATTTTTGGAGAAACCACAGGAAAAGGAGCAGACGGTTGTTGGCATGGCTGTTCTGTAAGCTGTTCTCATTGGACCCCCGGCTACAAAGTCATGACTGGACCTTTTAAGGGTAAAGAAGTGATTGTAGATGGACCAGAATACGAGACAATAGCTGGTTGTGGTTCAAATTGGGGGATCTGGGATCCAAAATGGGTATTAGAAGCAAATTTTTATTGTGATACCTATGGACTTGACACGATAGGCGTAGGAACAGGAATCGCATTTGTAATGGAATGTTATGAGGAGGGGATTCTTAATAAAGAAATTACAGGCGGACTTGAATTGAATTTCGGAAATGCGGAAGCGGCAATCGAATTGATACATCAAATGGCGAAAGGTGAAGGATTTGGCTTAGTGGTTGGACAAGGAATAAAAAGAATGAAAAAGAAATTTGCTGAAGAATATGGGGGAGATCCACAATTTCTTCAAGATATCGGGATGGAGCATAAAGGATTAGAGTTTTCAGAATATGTAACCAAGGAATCGCTTACTCAACAAGGAGGGTATGGTTTAACAAATAAAGGACCTCAGCATGATGAAGCATGGCTAATCTTCGAAGATATCGTACGACATTCTATTCCTACCTTTGAAGATAAAGCAAAAGCACTATACTGGTTTCCTTTGTGGCGTACATGGTTTGGTTTATGTGGTTTGTGCAAGCTTCCATGGAATGACGTTCCTCCTCCCTCTAATTTTGATCTACCCATTAAAATGGCGGGAGAATTGCTACAAGCTAAAATCCCTCAGCATGTTCAATGGTATGCCGATTATTTCACAGCAGTCACTGGTATTAAATCAGAACCAGATGATCTCATTAGGATGTCAGAGAGAGTCTATAATTTACAAAGGATCTTTAATATTCGTCAAGGAAAAGGGCTAAGAGAACACGATTCAAATCTTCCTTATCGTGCTATGGGGCCAGTAACTAAAATGGAATATGAAAGTCGCCAAGAAAGATATGATGAACAGCTAAAAGAGCTTGAAATTGATATTGAAGGGAAATCAATCGATGAAAAAATGGAAATTTTAAGAAAAAATAGAGAAATTCAGTATTTCAAATTACAAGAGGCAGTTTATTTAAAAAGGGGATGGAATGCGTTTGGTTGCCCCACAATCGAATTAATTAAAGAGCTAGAAATCGATTACGATGATTTAATTCATGTTATAAAACCTTATCAATAATTATTTGTTCGATCCGTTGAAGATATATTCGAAAAGTGATAGGAAAAATAATAATGATTTTAGGAATTAAATAAAATTCAATATATATCTAAATCAATATAACCAATGTTTTCATTTACCATTAAATAAAATTAGAGTGAATTTAGATAAGACTACTTAGAAAAAATAATGAAATAGTAAGAATCATGATTCTTCTTTTATTATTATATGGTAACAATCAGTAAAATAGATAAGTTAAGAAATCATTAAAATTAATTAATTAAGATATTGTTTTCATTATTTGTTAAATATGACCGAAATAAAATTTACAATTCCAGAAGTTTTATATAAAAAGATGAAAAAATATCCAGAAATAAAATGGGATTCAATTGCTCAATCAGCATTAGAACGCTATATTGAAAGAATTGAAATTACTGAAAAGGTTGCCTCTAAAAGTAAGCTTACAATTAGTGATGTAGAAGATATAAGTAATGAAATAACAAAAAAAAGTTGGGAAAAGCATAAGGATTATCTTAAAAAATTAGAAAAATGAAGCTTATTATTGATACAAATATCTTAATCTCAAGTCTATTAAAAGACTCTAAAACTAGAGAAATTATCCTCAATGAATCTTTCGATCTTTATTTACCTGAGATAGTTTTGAGTGAGATTAATAAATATCTCCCTTATATAAGCCAAAAGTCGAAACTAAGTGAAGATGAGATAAAAAAAATTCTAAACACTTTACTTGAGAATATTTATTTAGTTCCAATTTATGAATATGAAGAAAAATTAAATGCTGGAAAGGAGATCATGAAAGATATTGATGAAAAAGATACACAGTTTGTGGCATTAGCTTTATCAATAGAAAATGATGGAATATGGACAAATGATAAACATTTTAATAAGCAAGATAAAATACAAGTTTATAAAACGATAGATATACTTGAGCGATTAGAAAAGCGCTCTGAACAATAAAACAAATAATAATTATCAGAAAATGATGCTACTTAATAAATAATTTATAAATTAAAGTTCTTTATAAAAATAACTGCTAATATTAATAAAAAATTTTAGAAATAGATCATATTATAAAAATCTTTAATATAATTATTTTTTTTGCCTGTAAATTTAGAAAAAAGTAAGATGTCAGAAATTTCAGAGATTATTGAAGTAATATTTCTTATACATGCATTGGAATTCTAGCTTTAGCACGAATTAGGTCCATTTCACGATAAGATAAATGTGCAATTTCAGAAGCTTTTCCGAATGATATATTTCCTCTCATGTATAACTCAAAGGCATCTTGAACGGATTTTGGAAGTGACTCAAGATATTTCCAATCAATAGGTCTTAGTAAATCTTCTTGATTAAACCAATACTGTTTCGTATCACTTTTTTGTACCATAATAAATCTACTAAATTATTATTCAATAATTTATAAGAAATTCAGATATTAATTTTTATGTAAATTTCAACTTGATTACATAATATATTCTAATATCATTAATATCATCGTAAAAAATGATGATTTTTAACTAATTTTTATTGGTTATAAATCATAAATAATAGACTAATTCGACTTTTGAGAATTTTATTAATTTTCATTTTGTTTTAATACATTATTGTGGAAATGAATTTAAGCATAATTTTTTTTATTATAATTATGACATCCATAAGTGCAAGAAATGTTTTAAAAGGAAAAGTTAAAAAAGTGGTACATGGAGCGGTAAACTCTGAAATAATTGTGGAGTTACCTGGAGGAAATGAAATAGTTTCTATCATAACAAAGTCGTCTGCTGAAAGATTAGGTCTTAAAGAGGGGAAACAAGTATCTGCGGTGATAAAGGCTTCAAATGTAATGATTATGACCGATTAATTACTTTTAATTAACAATATTTTCCTAATTTAATTTCAAAAACAATAAAATTTATTCATAAGAATAAAATCATTTAGGAAATAATTTAACTAAGACTTTTTCTCCCTTCTTTAAACCCTCTTGATAAGGGAGAATTTCTATAATACCATGTGATTCAGTTAAAGAACTAATAATCCCAGATCCTTTTAATCTGGTTGGAATAGCTATTAGACTATTATCTATTTTATCAAGTTTTATCCTAAGATAATTAATATAACCCATGGTCGAAACTGGTACATCCTTATTAATGGTTGCCATTATTTCTATCCTTGGATCATCATTTATACTACCCATAAGTTTTCGTATTGTTGGGCCTGCGACTTTTAAAAACCCAATATATGCAGCTACAGGTGTGCCGGGTAAACAAAACACAATAGCATTTTTGTACTTTCCAATTAATATAGGAGAACCAGGTCTCATCGCTATACCATGAACTATTACTGCTCCATTTTTATGTATAATTTCCGGTAGAAAGTCTTTTGTTCCAACAGAGGTTCCTCCGGTGAATATGATTACTTGAGAATCTTTTTCCGCATCATTTAATGCGTCTTCTATGAGTTCCTTATTGTCTTTTAAGGTAGACTGTCTTATTACATTGCCTCCATACATTCTCACTAAATTTGAAATCATGGGAGTATTTGAATTATATATTTTATTAGGCTCAAGTGGATGGCCAACTTCAATTAACTCATCTCCAGTGGCAAACACACTTACTTTCGATTTTTCCATTACTTTTATTTTATCAAAACCTAATGAACTAAGTAGAGCAATATGTTCTGGTTTAAATTCGATTCCCTTTTTGAGCACTTTCATACCTTTTTTTATATCTTCTCCTTTTTTAGCTATGTTTTTTCCGGGAACAAGTGAATTAAATAATGTAATTATTTCTTTTTCAATTTCAGTGTCTTCTATTTTAATTACGGCGTCAGCACCATTAGGAATTGCTGCTCCTGTTGATATTCTAATCACCTCTCCTTTACTTATTTGCTTTTCTGAAGTTTCACCGATATCGATTTGACCTTTCAATATCACCTTTTTTGGGTTTTTGGGGGAAGCTCCAAACGTATCTTCTGCATTCACAGCATAGCCATCCATTGCGGAACGATCAAAAGGAGGTATATCAAATCTACTTTCAATATCCACAGCTAAAATGCGATTGAGAGCTGAATCTACATCAATTTCTACAACACTATTCAATTTAATTAAAGGATCTATTTTTTTTATCGCATCTTCCAATGCAATGAGTTTTGAAAAACCTATTTTCTTTAATCTTTCCAATTTTATCACTCTATTTTATTAATTAGATAAATCATGTGTCCTAATTCGGGCAAAATTAATTTATCTAAGGCTAATTTTACCGCATTTGGTGATCCTGGAAGTAAAAAAATAACTTTTTTTTTAATTATTCCACCTATAGCTCTTGATAACATTGCAGAAGATCTAATCTCTTCATAGGATAAATATCTAAAAAGTTCTCCAAATCCTGATAATTCTTTCTCCAAAAGAGGTTCTATCGTTTCATACGTTATGTCTTTGGGAGATAAACCGGTACCTCCACTAAATATGAGAGCATCTATTTTATCATCTTTGATAAGATTAGCTAAAGTTTCTTTTATTTGAGCTTCAGAGTCCGCAATTATTTCTGAATGTACAAGTGAAATATCTTCATAATTTTCTAGAATTTTTTTTACTGTCGGAATAGTTTTATCTGAAGATTGTTTGTTTTCTGATAATTCATTAAATCGACTGCTACTAACGACAATTATCCCAATAGCAAGCTTTTTGGGTGCCTTCTTTTTATGTTCTTCATGCACTTTCATATAGACTCATTTTTTTTTATTTCAAATTACAATTTTATATTTTAAAAAAAATACATCCTTTTCATATCTCCCTTTTCCACTATAGCTTCCAACTCATCTATCTCAATGTAGCCATCAGCATAAAAAATCGTACTTATTGCTTCTGAACCTGTTTGAATTGGCATAATTTTTTTTAATCCATCCACTTCTTTAATTTTCACAGTTTTAAATTCATGTCTGCCGACTGTGCTATATATTCGCTCTCCTACTTCATATTCTTTTGAATTTTTTTCTTTTAAAGGCAGACCTGACATCCTTCTCAAAAAATTCTCAATAAAAACATAATAACAACTGAGAGCAGAAGTTGGATAACCGGGTAGAATAAAGACAACTTTATTTTTAATTTTAGCAAAAATAATAGGTTTTCCAGGTTTAATTCTAACACCATGTACGAAGATTTCAATTTCTTTATAATCTTCCAACATTTTTGGCCCTAAATCTCCCTCTCCCTTAGAAGTGCCTCCAGATAATATAATAATATCACTATTATTTAGGGCAAGATCAAATGTTTTATTTAAATTTTCAATATTATCTTCAACAATCCCTAAGAATTTTACCTCTGCTCCTGTGTTCTCGATTGCTTTCTTTAAAACACTTGAATTGACATCATAAATTTTCCCAATATTTAAATTTTTTATATTAGGTGGTACAAGTTCATCACCTGTACTGATAAGAGATACTATGGGTTTTTTATAGACTCTCACCTGTTCTATGCCACATGAGGCTAAAATCCCTAGGGTGGGTAAATCTATTAAAGAGTTTTTAGATACGATTACTTGACTTTTTTTTATATCATGACCTATATTAATAATGTGTGTTCCGGGAGTTATTGCTTTTGAAATATATATTTCATTATCTCTTTTCTCAGTAAATTCTACCATTATAACTCCATTCGCACCTTTAGGAATAGCAGCTCCCGTTGCTACATAGGAACATTGCCCTTTTTTCAAATCCTTTTGAGGTTCCTCTCCCGCTTTTATTATCTCAATTAAGTTAAGAGTTATAACATTATCTTCTTCAGCTGTAAAGGTATCCTCAGCAATAACCGCATAACCATCCATCCTCGATTTTCTAAAATGAGGGACATCAATGTTGCTTACCACATCATCAGATAAAACTCGATTAAATGCTTGATCAAGCATTATTGTTTCTTCTTCCAAATTGATTTTTGGAATAGAATCCAAAATCTTTTTTAGTTCTTCCACTGCAATTGTTTTCAGAAATTTCACTTTGATCGTAATCCTACATAAAGTTTTGTTATAGCATTAATATAAATTTCGCAAATCTTAATTAATTCTATTTTTTATACCCATTTTGATTCCCCATTTGAAAATTCCTCTTTCATCCAAACAGGTAATTCTTTTTTATATTTTTCCACTGCCTCTTTGAGTGCTTTGAATCCTTCTTCTCTATGGGCACTAGCTACAATTACATATACTAAATCATCTGATATTTCAAAAGTTCCCTTTAAATGAATAATTTTTAGATCGATTAATCCATATCGATTCTTAATATCTTCGCAGATTTCAAGGATAGTTCGATTACCTAATTCATCGTAAGCCTCAATTTTTAATTTCTTAATAGGCTCACCATTTGAAGAAGTGCGTCTTACTATCCCTGTAAATGTGAGAATTGAACCCGATTCTTTAATTAGTGGATGATTTTTAACGGATTTATAAATTTCTTCAAAAGATAAACCTCCTTTTTGATAAATTCCTGAATTTATTTCATCACCAGTCTTAAAATCCATCTTAATTTAACCTCCCGATACGGGTAATAAAAAAGCAACTTTATCTCCTTCCATTAGTTCGATCGAAAGGAGATCTTTATTTTGTATTATTTTATGATTAATTGCTATTGAAACATTGCTTTTAAGACAAGCTTTATCTTCATCCCAAAGGATATCGTGTAATGACTCATATTTTTGAATTAGCGATTGGACTAAATCTCTTAATTGCTTTTTTTCAAAATCAAAAAATTCGCTCTCTTTTTGGGTAATATCCCTAATGCTCGCGAAATATAAAACTTCAACCACTATTTAATAATCCTCTCTTCATTTTTTTAGAAATAAGGTTCTCTGGAATTAATCACTTTTTTAACGATTGATTCGTATTCTATCAAAGAATTATGATTATGTAAGTTAATTTTTAAATTTTTACCCATATCTGAACGATATAAGCACCCAAATAAATTACCATCACATCCTACCCTTAATTTAGTACAGCCCATACAAAATTCATGACTTGGAGTAATTGTCTCAATAACTGCATTATCCGGAAGAATATAGACCTTTCGATTTTGCATTTCCCCTCTTGTAATAATATTTATTGCTCTTGAGTTCAGATCCTCCATTATGGGTTTGATATCATAATGATATTGTTTGTAAAACTCTTCTTGCTTTCCAATCGCATTAGACGCTTTATGTAATTCGATTAATTGTAAGATAAATCCCTTTTTCGAGCAAAAATTAACTAAATCTTCAAATTCATTTTCATTTACTCCTCTCAAAATTACATAATTTAATTTTATGGGATAAATCCCTACTTCCTTAGCTTGATTTAAGCCCATTAATACTTTATTTAAAGAATTAGAATCTGTTATTTTGGCATAAATCTCTGGTTTTAATGAGCATAATGATACATTAATTCGATTTAATCCTGCGTTAAATAACTGTTCTGCTTTTTCATATAAATAAAAGCCATTCGTAGTCATTGAAATGTCATTATAGAGATTAAGATCATGAATTTTTTCGATAATCTGAATAATATTTTTGCGGCATAAAGGCTCCCCCCCTGTTATCTTAATTCTCGTGACTCTTAAAATTTCTGCTAAAATCTGCGCTAATTTAGTTATCTCATCCAACGTGAGTATATTTGTAGATGGATTAATGCCCTCTTTATCGCAATAAATACAATTATAGTTACATTCAGATGTAACTGAAAGCCTAATATGTTTAATTTCTCTATTGCACTTATCTAACATTAATCTTCGCTTAATTTTTTCTTTATTTTCTCTTCAACTTTTATGTCTGTTATATGAGTGAATGGATATTGTCCCGCTTCATCTTTCTCATACATTTTTACTACATCCCAAATATTTAAAAGGGCAACATTCACTCCGGTCAACGCTTCCATTTCCACTCCTGTCTGGGCATAACTTTTTACGGTACATATTACTTTTAAACTGTTAATATCTTCATATTTAAATTCTAAGTTGATGTGGGTTATTGGAATAGGATGACAAAATGGGATTAAATCGGGAACCTTTTTAATAGCATTAATAGCAGATATTCTTGCGATAGTAAATATATCTCCTTTTGGAATCTCATTGTTTTTAATGCGATTTATAGTATCCGTTCTTAATATAATTTTACCTGAAGCTCTAGCAATTCTCTCGATTACATCTTTTCCAGAAATATCAATCATTTCTTTTTACTAACTAATTTTCGATTAGTAAATCAATACATATCGTTATAAATTAGAAAAATGACAGAAAATTAAAAAATTTGTTATGATATTTTATTTGTCTAAAAATGAATTTTATTTTAAATAAAAAAACCCTCGGATCTAAATTTTAAATCTTAATTAAAACTCTTTTGAAACGGCATACTTCTATTTCATACAATTTCTTTACTATATAAAACCTGAATAGATCTGATTGGACGGATTTTTATTAGATTTGTTTAGAATATAAAACAAGTTTAAATTGGAAGTTAAACCGAAATTTTGTTAACAGTAACTATTATTCCTAATTTAATTTGCCAGTTTTAAGTAAATCACAAAGTAATGGTATATCTGATTGAGGATCACCACTCATACTACTTGAAATAGCAGTTTTTGTTTTTCTCGGATGTAAATGATGTGGTCTTGATGAAACCTCCCATAAATTATCATAATTGTCAAATCGACATCGATCAAATTCTATTTTAGAAAAAATAATCGAATAGCTATATTCATCATAATTGTTATATACAATATAGATCTCTACACCATCCTTTAGAAGTATGTGCAATCTTTTAAAATCAATATTAATAGAAAGAGAAACAATCAAGTCATCTATTAATCGTTCAAATAGATTTTTAGCTTTAATTAATTTATCAATAGCAGACATTATTGATTTTTCCATTCGCGCTTTTTTTGAGACAATTCTTCAATCTGATCTTGAAGATTTTTTAGAATGATTGCGTCTTCTTCTGCTTCGTTCAATGTTCCATCTTTTGCATGTGTTAAAAATTTAGTTGATGAATCATAATTCCATTTATTTAAAATTCGCTCAATTTCCTCTTTAAGATATCTTAATTTAAAATCAATTAAATCCACCATAAAATCTATATCTACAGAAATGCGAGCCATTTTACAATTCCCTAATAATATTTATGACTATTAAAATTAATATATTTTTCCTTTAATTTTTCAGGTTTCAATTCAATTTCCAAATAATTAATTATTATATTTAATGCAATAATAAACTAGATAAAATATCTTCAATATTCATAACTGTAATTTTTGAATTCAGACTTTTTGCTGCGTCAACCAAATTTCTTTTACAAAATACACATGAAGTTACGAGAATTTCTGCTCCTGTTTCCTCAGCTTCTTTTATTCTGAGTTTTGCGATTTCAAGAGATTCGACAGCGAACCCTGCTTTTAGACTTTCATCCGCTCCGCAAAATATCACCTTTTTCCGAGAATTCCGTATTTCAATTAATACAATTCTGGGGATCGTGATCAATATTTTACAAGATTTTCCATAAATGCCCATTTACTTTCCTAAATAATAAAAGTCATGGTAAGTCACTTTCTTATTCCAAACTTTAAAAATTTAATATAAGGATTAAGAAAAAAAATCTTTAAAATACTTCAAATATAATGAATACATAGAAGGGCACGGAGGAAGTGGTAATAAATTCAATAAATATAAAAAAATTCCAATAAATATAATGCTTGTAATTATTATAAAAAGAATATCCCGTGGTTTGAAATATATTTTGACAAGATTAGTTCTTTCTTTATAAATTCCAAAACATCTATTTTCCATTGAAATTGCTGTAACATGACCTTTTCTAAGAATTGATACTAAAGTTGCAATTAATCGTTCAAAAACTAAATTATAAGCTTTTTTTATGGAATTAACTTTTTCATAGCCAAAACCTCTGGCTCTTTGAGCCAAAGAGATTGTTTTCGCTTCTTGTTCTATTAATGGAATGTATCGTATTCCTACCATGAAAGCATAGCAATATCGATATGGGATTTTTAACCTCATTAGGGAGTAAACAAAATCCCTCATATCAGTCGTATAAGTATAAATTATTGTGGATGTGTATAATAACAACACTATAAAAAACGCCTTGAGAGCATAATAAACTGCTAATTTTCTAATAGGT
>SDNV01000203.1 GCA_004524515.1 Promethearchaeota archaeon | reverse complement strand
TTCTGGAACTTCTAATGTATCGTTAATTTCGTTCATAATCTGTTATTTCCTAGTATTTGAAATATAAAACAAAATGATATGTTTTTAGATTAATTATATATTCGTTAATTATTCTTAAAATCATTTAAAAAAAATGATTAAATTAGATATAAATAAAATATAGATTCCTAATAGTAATAAATAAAGATTGATTTATAGCATGTCAGAAAGATTAATGTCTTGGTCTTCGGCAATCTCTTTCCATTGTTTTATAGCATCCATAGCTTCTTCTTCATTAATCATCTCTATAGCATATCCAGCATGTACAATTACATATTTTCCAATTTCGGGATTTTGAATTAATGCAATAATCACATTCTGTTTTAGACCATCAAAATCGACTAAAGCAGAGTTCCCCTCAATATTTATAATTTTACCCGGTATAGCAAGACACATGATAATAAGACTTCAGAATATGAAATATATTATTTTTTATAGGAAAGGAATACAAATAAAATTATTGCTTATGTCGATTAATAGTATGAATTAAAAGGTGGGAAATTAGATCCCTTCATTAAGTTGAGTTTTAAAGTCTGATTATTGATTTTTATAAGAAATCATGATTGACCCATTTCTATTTTAATTTAATTAAAGAATTAAATAAAAAAGAGAACAATAGAATTATAAAATCAAATTAAATATAAATCATGAAAGTGGTTTTCTTAATGCATTTAGAAAAATTACTGCAGGTTCCTAAAAATAAGATCTTAGGATTAATTATTCTGATTGCGGGTATATCATTTTTTTTGTTGACCTTTTTAGTTTTTGGTCCTATAGAAGCTGAGTTAAAGGGATCAACTGGGTATGGCGTAATGGAATTTGAATTTGCATGGACTTCAGAGAATATCAATAAAATTTTTACGGCATGGGGTCAAGACGGGATTAACAAACAAATATTTGTTACTTGGATAGATTTTCTATATATTCCTAGTTATGGTTTCTTCTTCTCAGGATTAATTTTATTTATTTCTCGTAAATTAGAGGGGAAATCTCAGAAAATAGGGCTATATATGACTTTATTACCATTCATAGCCGGAATATTTGATGTAATCGAGAATATCAATTTACTTTTAATGTTAACCCATGAGGCGTATGTATGGTCATCAAGCCCTTTTATTGCCTCGCTTTGCGCTTCAATTAAATTTGGATTATTGTTATTAGCGTTAATATTCTTTGTAATCGCACTTCTTATATTATTAATAAAAAAACTGAAATAATAAACATCTATTTGGTTAAAGTATAATATCTTGAGTTCTTATAAGCCTGATTTTCAATTAGAAAAAAAAAAATAAAAAAAATAAAAAAATTAATTATGTAGATTAATATTGTTAAAGCTTTTGATTAGATCTCCTTTTTGATTCTTGTTCTATGAAATTTGAGTCCAATATCATCCGCACTAATTCCCATTGCTAAAGCAATAAGCTCTGTTACATATAAAATTGGAATATCAAAATTCGTTTCAAATTTTTTATTTAAGTCTCTTTGTTTAGTATCAAATTGCTGAAAGCATGCGGGACAATTTACACAGATCACATCTGCTCCAGCTTTGCTTATACTATTCATTTTCTTTTTTAAGATCTCATCACCATAATCGGGATAGGCTCCTGAAACAGCTGATCCACAACAGAGTACTTCCTCTTCATAATCTACTACAGTCGCTCCCGTAGCAGCAACAATTTCTTTTAACGTTTTTGGCCTCATAGGATCATCTGATTCCATCCATTCAGCTGGACGCATATAATGACATCCAGGATGACAGGCTACTTTTAACCCGCTTAACTGCTTTGTAAGTGAACCTTTGATTTTATCAAGATTTTCTTTTAAAACATCAACAAAATGCTTTATATCAATGGTTCCCTTGAATTCCTTACCAATTTTTGCTAATTGTGCATTTACTTTATTTTTCTTTAAGCTATCATGTTTTAATTGATGTTGTACGCCTCTTAGTGTATTAGCACAACCATTACACAGCGAAATAATTGGTTTACCTTCTGCTTCAGCTAAACATATATTTCTAGCCCCCATCGCTAACCAGGCATCATTATCGAATGATTTCATTCCGGTAGGATCAGGACAACAAGCGAAAGGTGCTTGAGATGTTTGGACACCAATTTTATCAAAGACTTTCCTTGAAGCTGCTTCAATAAAAGGAATTCTATTCCCAATAGTACATCCTTCAAACATTTTATATTCTGTCATTTTGATTTCAACCTCTTATTATTTTAATTTCTTATCAGCTCCTATGGTTTTCAAAAGTGTTTGAATTTCGTTCACATCGGGAGCAGCTACAGCAGGTAATCCCATTTGTTGTCTTCTTCTTTCTATCGCAGGTTGGGAAGGAATTGCTTTTGCACTTTCAAAAATTGCTTTAGCCTGACCATATATACTTTCCGGAGCATCCCCTTTCGCAGCACTTTCATTCTTTAAAAATGAAAAGATTTCAGTCAATTCTATGTTTTGAGGGCAGACTTCATCGCATGTATCGCACACCGTGCATCCCCAGATTGCGAGTTTATCCGCGCTGAAAATCGCATCTTTATATCCCAAAATAGCATTTAAAATATTTGCTCTTGGATTATATCCTCCCTGACTATAAAAATCAATAGTAACTGCTGAGACAGGACAATTATCGGTACATCTACTGCATTGATAACAATATTTAATCACTTCAGATCCAATATGGTAATCCATAACTTGTTTTCTAAATTCAAAATCTATAGACATTTTTTGCCACTTCTTTTATCGTTTTTTCAATTATATTTTTATTATTGTTGGTTTTAACCCTTGCGAGGGCAGTCATATCCAATCTATGATTTTTATTGGATATTTCATCCTAAACCAACATTCAACTTTCGAGAGTAAATCTCTTTACCATCCTCATCAACTACCGTGATATGGGCGGCACACGATAGTCAGCAATCATAGCAGCGGACTATCATTTCTAAGATATTTACTACTCCTTCTGGTACATCACTCATTTTTTTATCACTCGTATAGTTTATTTTATTATAGTTTATTTTATCCATGGATCTGGTAATTTTAATCCTTCCAATGCCTTATCTTCAAATACCTGCTTCGCTACATGCATTAACGATTTCTCAATGCCCGCAATATTGTGATTGGTCGCAACTAATAGATTTAACTTCTTACAAATGCCTTCTGCATCCGACCAAATGTTATAGAGCAACAATCCTCGGGGAGCCTCGGTGACTCCCACTCCACTGCCCTCTTTTGGTTCAATGTCCAAGGTCTTGCAATCTGGATTGCAGATGTCCGGATCTTTTAGTAAGGTGGCAATGATCTCGATTGATTCTACCGTTTCAATTAAGCGAGCCCAGTGATAGGCAAATGTATGATGAGAAATGGGTCCGGTCTTGTCTCGAAAAGCCTTCAGAGCATCATCTGCTAAAGGAGTGGCCATTTTATCTGCAGCGTTGATCATGGCTAAACAATTGGCTCGATAGATACCTTCAGGATAGCCTGCCGGCTTATAATACATATGAGTTGCATACGAATGGTCCGGAATATGCTCTCCTAACGCATCTAAATAGTTTTGCGGAGCATAGTCGATTTTCTTTCCATCCGGAGTAACAATTCGAATATCTCCTTCATAAATATCATGTATTCCGTTTTTAGTGAGCCCCACATAATAGGTGGGAACCACTCCTACATTTGCAACTACATCCCAGTAATCTTCCACCACTTTTAGGCCAATTTCCACCGTCTTTTTGGTGAATTCGATTTGCTCGTCCACTTCTTTGAGGAATTTGTCTCTCACATCTTCATCTAAAGGCTTCTTCATCCCCCCTACAATCGCAGCGATGGGATGTACAGATTTACCTCCGATTGCTGCGCAGAGTTTTTGTCCAAAATCCATCATTTTTAGCGCCATAGCACCCACGTCCGGCATTTTATTGATCACGTACACTACATTTCTAAGTGCAGGATCGGCCATCGGTCCTAACAAAAAGTCAGGAGCGGCTAAGGCATAAAAATGTAACAAATGCGAAGAATATTGTTTTGCATTCTGCAATAATATTCGCAATTTTCGCGCCGGTTCAGGAATTTGTACTCCCCAAGCATCTTCCACCGCTTTGGTGGGAGTTAGATGATGAGGAATCGGACAAATTCCGCAGATTCTAGGCGTAATTCTAGGAACATGCTCACAATAGCGTCCTTCACAGAATTTCTCAAAAAATCGAGTGGACGTG
>SDNV01000056.1 GCA_004524515.1 Promethearchaeota archaeon | reverse complement strand
CCTTCCTTTTTAATAATGGTACTATATATATGCTAGATAATGCAATAATAACGATGATAACTGCTAAATTTATAGCAAATCTATAATTTACAGCATAAAAAATTATTAAGAGAAAAATTATAATAGAAATTAATAAAGAATAGAATAATCTGTTAGGGACCTCCAAAAAATAAGTAAAAATCCACCATATGAAAAGGATAATGCCTAATGATACAAATAAGTTATTTAAAAACAAAAAGAACTCTATTAAATTAATATTAGTTAATAACCCTAAATAAAGAGATGCAAATGAAGCGACTATCATGCATGCCCATCCAATGATGGGAAACTTGAATCTGAATTCTTTAGTTTTATGATAGAGATCAACTGCAATTCCTAATCCGATAAATCTAATTAGAAGATATATCAATAAATTATAAAATATAAGAGTATTCATATGGTTATAATTAAAAACTATTTTAAAAATTTGACTTTAATAGAATATATTAGAAGCTTAAATTTTAAGCTACATCTTTAAATTATGTACTATACCAAATAGAATTAAGAGAAAAAAAATAACAATTTATTTAATTAGATTTTCTTCAAGCATTTTTCTGTTCACTTCAACTCCTAAACCCGGTTTGTCTATTGCTGAAACCCAACCTTTTTCGGCTTTGATTGGCTCTTCCAACAATTGATATTCGTCGGGAATAAAAGGAAATTCACACCATTCGCATCTTGTTGACATAACAAGATGAAGATTCGCAGCTAAAATATGGCCAAAACCAAAAATATGAGGAATACAACGAACACCTTTCACCTCTGCCATCGCATCAATCTTTTTTAATTGGAGGTAACCGCCACTTCTAGTTACATCTGGTTGAATAATATCGAAGCAATCTCGCGATAAAATATCCTCAAAACGAAAAATCCCAAAATCATTCTCACCACCCGCAATTTGAACCGGTGATTTTTCCCTAATTTTGGCAAGACCGTTTAAATTGTCTGTAGGGATAGGTTCTTCCAACCAAGCTACCCCGTATTTATCGCAGATTTTTGCTACTTCTAATGCCTCTTTTATAGAGTGATATGCAGAATTTGCATCTACCATGATGTCAATCCCAGGAAATGCATCTCTCACGTTCTTGATTAACTCCTCGTCCTTTTTAACACCGTTTCCAATTCTTAACTTAACTGCTTGGAATCCTCCCAAGTCGGGCTGTAATGCCGCTTCAACCGCTCCGACTGCGGCTTTTGCGGAATAACCTCTAGGCATAGAAGCATAGGCTTTAATTTTATTCTTTCTTCCTCCTAAAAGTTTATAAATCGGTTGCTTAGTAGCCTTTCCAATAATATCCCAACAAGCTATTTGTATTGCGGAAGTTGATTGTGGTATACCAAACATAATACGATTAGTATTTTGATACACTTCATGAAAAATTTCTTCTACCATAAATGGATCTTTTTTAAGTACTAAACCCTTTATTGCTTCTTCAATAAATTGCTTTTGCGCTAAATTACTTAGATTCCAATGAGATAATGCCCACCCATCAATGCCCTCATCCGTGATAATATTAGTATATAAGCCAGTGGCTTTAAATCGGGGCATTGAACCGATTTTAATTTTAAAGTCTAATTCCAATAAGTAAGTCTTAACATCTGTAATTTTCATATTATTTCAAATCTTTATAGTTTAGTTACTAATTTTTAGTTTATTACCAAACTAAAAGTTTAGTTAAACTTTTAGAATAAGAATTATTTATTCTTTATGTTCCTTATAAATCATAATAAATATCAAATTTGATATCTAGTGGCAGACTTAGAAAAATCTGAATTCTTGGAAGAGAAACATATTCAAGAATTATGCATGGTTTATGTCTTGTATTTCGATGAAGCACAAGGGCATATTCCACTTTTAATCTTTCCGGATGATAGATATCGGGAAGATAAAAAATTTATGCGACCTATTAAATATCACAGCATTTGGTTTCTTTCTTCTGAAGATTTATCTGCCCTAGATCACATAGATTTAGAATATAAGGGATTTACTTATTTTGGAAAAAAATTTTTAACGAAATCGAAAAGAGAAAAGAGAAGGGCGGGGCTCGAAGAAGAAACCCCTGAAACCATTGTAATTATCGTTTCATTACCAAAGGATATTGAAATTTTTGGAGATGGACTTATTAAAATATTAACTAAAGAAATTAAAGATAAGTTTGATGACAAATTATACAAAATTATTGAATGCGAAATCGCAAAAGAACAGATTATTAAAACTGAAAAAGTTAAAAAATGCATTAAAGAGGGTACAGAAATAAAGAACCAATTGAGGGGTTTAATTGCGGATATCGCCGATGATTATTTCTCACGCGTTATAAAAAAGAAGGATTCCACCTCCATAAAGCAGCAAAAGGCAATTTCTTTTCTTTCATTGATAGGATATGATATATCTCACATTGTCAGCGATAGTAGTAAAGGATCATTTTCAAATATTAAAATCTTCGATCCTACAAAAGTAGATCAAAATGATTTATCACTGAAAGCCCCTTTTATGATATCTAACATAACTTTACTTGATGATAGTAAAGAACTAGAAATTCTGGTTCACAATAAAACTGATAAAGAATATTCAAATTTAAGAGTAAAGATTACACATGTAAGGGAACTTTTTGAAAAGGAAGTTATGGATCAATTAATTGACATTTGGTTCCCAGATGAGGAATTATTATTTATCTCCCCCATTTTACCCCAAATAAGTGAATACCTCTTCTTTATAATTGATGAACACAATAAAAATAAATTACTTTCTAAAAAAATTGATATAAATTTATTAAGTTAAGAAATAAAAAAAAGGGTGAAAAAATATGCAAGAAGAAGACGAAGAATATATTGATAAACATGAGATTATAATCCGAAATTATCGAACTTCTGATTATCAAGCCACTTTAGAAATCCTCAGACAACTCCATAAAACTTATAATATTGGATTAAATGAACAAAAGTGGAAAGAATCCTCTGGACTCCGGCAATTTAAACCCAATTTAAAGAGAATCACTTTAATCGCGGAATACAAACCTACTGGAGAAGTAGTAGGAATGGGTATGCTCGAGGCTGTAAAAAATAGTTTAGGGCAATACATTGGTTATTTAGATAATTGGGCGACAAAAAAGGAATATATTGGTAAACGTGTTGGCGAAATTCTTGCTAAAAGGGCAATCTATATTTTAAAATCTTGGGGTTGTGAATCTGTAAGAATTAATATTGGTTATAATGCTGATAAAAAATTAATAAATGTGATTGGTAAAGTTGGATTCACTCCAATATTAGTTGTTCTCGAAAAAAAAATTACGGAAGAAGATTAAAGTGAACTTTCTTTTTTTCTAATTTTTTACTAATGATCGAATTTGAATGTGAGTATTCATTCGAGTAGTGAAAATCTATAATATTTTTAAAAAAGTTTTGATAATTTTAAGATCTTTAGCTATTTTCAGTTCAATTTCAGTAGTTCTCTTATTTTTCAGTGTCTTTTTTCTTCTTCTTTAAATCAAAAGAAATATTTTTAATCTTAAATATTTCAACTTAATATATTCAAAAATTTTAAATAAAAAAAAAATCAAAAAAGGGTAGAAAATTAATATGATTGGAATAAAAGCGTTTGGCGCATATTTACCGAGATATTTATTGCCCAGAGAATTGATTGGAAAAGCTTGGGATTTCCCAATTGTCCCGGGCACTAAAGCTGTTGCCAGTGCTGACGAAGATTCTATTACCATGGGAGTGGAAGCCGGGCTCGATTGTTTAACTGGGATTGATCCCAAAACTATCGATGGGCTTTTTTTTGCTTCAACTACCCAAGTTTATACTGAAAAAGATTCTGCTTCTTTCATTGCTACAGTTTTGGACTTAAGAGATAATATTATTACTGCTGATTTTACGGACTCTTTAAAAGCAGGTACCACTGCTGTGTGTAGAGCAGTAGATGCCATTAAAGCCAATAAGGATATTAAAAGTGTTCTTGTTATAGCTGCTGATGCAAGAAAACCAGAACCGGGAACTATGTGGGAATATGGATTTGCTGATGCGGCCGCCGCATTACTTATTGCCGAAGAAGATATCTTACCAATATCCATTGAAGATTATTATTCTGTTGCCGCAAATGTTACTGGTCCTTGGAAACGAGCTGAAAAAGATAGTTTTATCCGAACTTTTGAAGTCAAAATGGATGCTCAATTTTATATACAAACGATAACCAGAGCTATGTCTGAAATATTGAAAAGAAATAATTTAAATCCTGGAGATATTGGTGGAGCAGCATACTACTATAATAATCCTCGATTGCACGGTCGAATCGCAAAAATGATGAAATTTTCCGGAGGTGTCGCTCAAAATAGTGTATTCTTTCAGTTAGGAGATCTTGGGACACCCATGCCTTTTATATTGCTTATCTCAGCATTACGTAGACCTAAACCTGATGCTAAAATGATTTTAGCGGGATTTGGAGATGGCGCAGATGCTATTTTACTTCAAATTCGTGATAAGAATCTTCTAAAAGAAGTAAATAAAGACAGAATGGGAGTTGGCGCACATCAAAAATCAATGATATCACTTAGTAATTATGATTGGTACATTGAAAATAAACAACTGCTTGAAAAAGATCGATATACAAGAAAGAGTTCTGCTGTTACTCATTGGAGAGATGCTCCATCTCTTTATCAAATGTATGGAGTTAAATGTAAGAACTGTGGTACCATTCAATATCCTATACAGTGGCGATCTTGTTATAAATGTCGAGCGGATGATCAATTCGAAAGAGTAAAACTTTCATTAAAGGGAACGATCTATACTTTCACTTTAGATCATCTCGTAGGAGGGAGTTACTATGATACTCCAGTTCCAAGATGTGTAATAGATCTCGATGGTGGTGGTCGGGTATTATTAAATATGACGGAAATTGAAAAACCCCAAGAAAATGTTAAAATTGGCATGCGTGTTGAATTAACCTTTAGAAGGCAACACGAAGGAGAGGATTTTGTTAATTATTATTGGAATTGTCGACCAGAAAGAGGTAGAAAATAAAGGAGGGATAAAAATGGTTAAAAAAGGTATAGCAAATCAAGTTGCTATAATTGGTTGTGATATGACCAAATATGGCGAATTATGGAATAAAAATCAATACGATCTCTTATTTGAAGCGGTCCAAGGGGCCAATAAAGACGCAGGAATCAAAAAAGATGACATCGATGCTGCATGGTGTGGCATTTTTTATTACTTTACGGGATTATCTGGGGCAACGGTAGAGGATATGCTAAGATTAGACGGAAAACCAATAACAAGAACTGAAAATTATTGTGCCTCAGGCATGGATGCCTTCCGTAATGCTTGCTTCGGAGTAGCAAGTGGAGCGTACGACGTAGTATTGGCTTGTGGAGTGGAAAAGCTTATGGATGAGGGTAGTTCGGGGCTGCCCGGGTTTAAAATCTTCGGTCATCCCGTATTACCGATACCTTCCGCTCCGGCAATGTTTAGCATGGCCGCTACCAGAAGTTTTCATGAATTCGGCTGGACGAAAGAAGATTTAGCAAGAGTAGCCGTCAAAAATCATGATAATGGTTCCTATCATCCTAAAGCACACTTTAGAAGCAAGATTACTATTGAAGATGCAATGAAAGCACCAATGATTGCAGATCCTCTTGGTAGATTCGATTGTTGTGCGATGAGTGACGGGGCTGCGGCATTAATTTTAACGAGAGTAGAAGATGCTCCAAGTTATGCCCATTCCGATGATTATATTGTAGTAAAAGCGAATGCAATTAGTTGTTATACAAATACCCCTTGGTATGTTCCGCCAGGAGCGGTTGGATCAGATTTTACTTATTTTCCAGCAACTAAAAAAGCCGCTGAAAATGCTTATAAGGAAGCCAGTATAACTAATCCAAGAAAAGAGATTGATTGTGCCGAAGTTCATGATTGCTTTACAATTACTGAGTTGTTAAATTGCCAAGATCTGAGTTTTTGTGAGCGAGGTAAAGCTGCAGAAGAATTAAAAAACGGTACATTTAATTGGGATGGAGAAACAGCCGTGAATCCATCGGGAGGATTAAAATCATTCGGTCATCCGATTGGATCCACCGGTTGTAGAATGTTAACTGAAGTTACTAAACAACTTCAAGGGCGTGCTGAAGGCAGACAAGTTCCGGATGCAAAAATTGGATTGGCACATAATCTCGGTGGGGCATTCTGCGTATGTAGTGTAAGTGTTTTGGGTCAAGCAAAATAAAATCTTAATTTAATTTTTTTTTCTTTCACTTTTTTCGTATATTTTCAAGTGGATCATTTATCTATTGAAAGATATAATCATTATCCCTAAATTTTTAAAATTCACTATAATAGAAAGCGTATTATTTTGAATATTCAATTAATCTTAAATTAAATTAAAATTAATATGTATATAGTAAAACAAAGATCGTGGAAAATTTGCCAAATTGTTATATATGTAATAAGAACGCAGAATTATTTTGTCTCAAATGTGGGCAAGACGTATGCAAATCTCATTATCAAATGGGGATGTGTGTAAATTGTTATCAAAAAAGATTAAAAGCAGTTCAAAGACTTATAACCATTATTATAATTGCCTCATTAATAGGAATCCTTGTTATTATTTTTAGTGTATTATTTCTATAATCTCTTATTATTATATTAAATGGATTTAATTATCTAATTTAATTATCTATATTTAACCGCCTAATTCAGAATGGTTTTCATATTTATTCATTTAGTTTTTAAATTTGCTTTACTAACTTCCTTATAGAAAATTTAAACTATAGCAGCATATAATTAGTTCATAATAAGAGTAAGCATGCCAAAATGCAATTATTGTGGTGAAGACGCGGGTTTTTTGCCTTTTAAGTGTAAGTTTTGTGGTATGACATTTTGTAAAAAGCACAGGCTGCCTGAGAATCATAATTGTCCATTTGATCTGCTATCAACAGGAGAAAAAACTATTGACTCTTATATTCTATATCAAGACGCACTTGAGACTATAACCGAAGAATTAACTGTGGATAAAATTTATTATTATGTTCAATCGAAGCAATTAAATAAAAAGGAAGCGGTCGGATTATTAAAAACATTTTTTGAAAATAGTGAAGATATGGAAGTTCGAAAAATCTGTTTAATGGCAATCAAACTATTGGACCTAAAGACCAAGGAAGCCTATAATCTCCTTGAAAATAGCTTACTATCTGATGAAAATGCAGAGGTTAGACGTGTGGCGGCGCGAGTTTTATTATCAAAATTTCCATTAAAAAGCAAGGATGTTTTAAAATGGGCAAGAGAACATGATAAAACTTTAAAATAAAAATATCTAAGTTTTGAATGGAAATAAAGGATTTTTTCCTCTTTTTCAATTAAAAAGTTTAAAAAATTAAAAAACCCATAAAGTCGATCGATTTTAAAGATATAGTCTATGTATTTAAACTACATGTATTTTTTGGAAATACAATAGAGACTTAAATCTCAAATCATCTAAAGTCTCTAATTATAAATTAAATAATTGGGGGGTAATAAAATGATAAAAAAAATTAGGTCTGGAAAGATAAAATTACCTGTGTTTGAGTATAATTGGTCTAAAGAAATCGATAAGGAGGATCCCAATATTGGTATTATTCAAGATCAAATCGATACATTCCTGTTTGTCATTAAAGAAAAAGAGAATTTTAAAATAAATGATCTGCAGAACGAGTTTAAAATCTTTATAAAATTAATTATTAGAAGGGGTCACATAACTAAATTAGAAAAGCAGTATCAAGATAAATTTTTAAATATAACCAAATTTGTTAAAGAACATTGGTCAAATCAAGAATAATTAAAAAATTATTATTAAAATTTTGAGATAATTAAATTTAGAAAAACTTTTATTGAGGTGTTTTAACTTTATATTTCTCATATAACTCTTTTATAAGTGCGTGGAATGCTTCAATTACTCCATTACCCGTTTTCGCTGAAGTTTTGTAATATCCTATGAGATTTAGCTTTTTTATCAATTTTTGAACTTTTTTTTCTTTTAATTTCTTCACGTTGACTAAATCCATTTTATTTCCGAACAAAATGATGGGTATCTCCCCGCAATAGCTCTTTAAATCATTATACCATTCATCAATATGTTCAAGACTTTTCTTACCATGACTAGAGTTTTCAAGAGAATATACGATTATAGCAGCTCTGCTTCCTTGATAAAACGCAGGGCGGAGAAAATGAAATGTATCCTGACCCGCGATATCCCAAAAGAATAATTTTATCTTATTACCAGATAATTCTTCTTCATAATCCGATAATTGAGCACCAATCGTCTCGATATAATCTTCTTGAAAACTGCCTTGTGTAAATTTTTTAATCAATGAAGTTTTTCCTACCGCGGAATCGCCAATAACAACAATCTTAAACACATATTTATATTTAATATCGTTCAATATTTTAATTCTTTAATTAATTTATTCAATTATAATATCTATAATGTTTAATTTAAAATAGATAATACCTATAAAAAAAATCTTTTTATTTTTACATAATTAATAAGATTGTTATTTAATATGAAGGAACTATTTGTTATAATTCTAAAAATTAAAAAAACATAATTTAAAATACATATTTCAGAGGAGAAGAAAAATACCCGCTAAAATAAATTATAATATGGAATGTTATTTCGGATTATTTGGAGCCCTAACCACCGCGATTTGTGTACTAACTGCTGCAATCCTTACTCCAGGATACGATTTTACACGATATTATGTTAGCGACCTAGGATATCTCGAATTTAAATCCCTATTCAGTATCGGTTTTGTAATCGGTGGGTCGCTTGGTATACCATTTTTTATTTACTTAGAGAGAGAATTGATTAATATTAGCGAATCTATTAGAAGATTGGCGACAGGAGCATCTATAATTACCTCAGTCTGTGTAGCTTTAGTTGGGATAATTCCCGACGAAACATACTTAGAAATTTTTCTCATTTTTCATAATTTTGTAGCTTCCATCGCGTTTATGGGCTCGTGCATATATATTACCCTTTATTCTTATTTAATGTACAAGGGACCTAAATCTAAATTATATACAGGACCTACTTTCAAGAAATTACTTGCATTTTATGGCTTTAGTATTAATATACCTTTAATCTTCTTCTACATGACATGGTCGGCGTTGATAGAATGGATTTTATTTCTAAGTATTTTTATTTGGGTAGTAGCAACAGCAATTACACTATTGGAATTTAAATTCTTTAACATCGATGGCGTCTATTATCGGCGAGGAAAATATCCTGAGGCCTTGAAGCGATTTGAAGAATCCATAGAGATCTTAGATAAATTAAATCTCACAGATCACCCCATAGCCAAAACAATACAAGAAAATATAGAATATCTAAAGAAAAAAGTTAATGAAAGTTAGATTTTTTTTTTCTCCCTAATTAAAAATGGGAGAAATTATAAATCGCTTGAATTACTCGGCTCAGGATTTAGGGATGCATCATTATCTTTAGACGATAAACTGTCATATGGTACGGTATTATTTTGATTAGCAAATTACGATAATTTGTCTTATTAAGAATTTATTAACAGTTATGAAAAATATTCAAAAATTATTTAATTTTGAAACTATTTTTTTTAATTATGAGTAACCCTAATTTTAATCAGTTCAAGGGAAACGTGAATACGGAACGAATTCGCTATATTGCCGATCCTCAACTAAGAAATATTGTGAATGTTTCAATTGCTCTTGCTAGACCCCTTTTAGTTAAAGGAGAGCCAGGAACAGGCAAGACTCTTTTATCTCATGCAATAGCAGAAGCTTTAGGTAAACGATTAATCATATGGAATATAAAAAGTACCACAGAAGCAATTGATGGGTGCTATATGTATGATACTGTACAAAGGCTAAATGATAGTCGCTTTGGAAGTGAAGATCGAGATGTAGATAGCATTAAGGATTACATTACTTTAGGCCCTTTAGGAGAGGCATTTGTATCTGATGAACAAGTGGTTCTTTTGATAGATGAGATTGATAAAGCGGATATTGAGTTTCCTAATGATCTTTTGCAGGAACTTGATGTCATGGAATTTTATATAAAAGAAACGAAAGAATTTGTGAAAGCCAAAACAAGACCCATTGTAATTATTACATCTAATAATGAAAAAGAATTGCCCGACGCATTTTTAAGAAGATGTGTGTTTCACTGGATTGAATTTCCATCAAAAGAGTTTATGTCTGAAATTTGTAAGCTTCATTACCCCAATTTGAAACAAAATCTCCTCGATCAATGTCTTCAACATTTTTATTTGCTAAGAACGATAACCAAGCTAAGAAAAATGCCCTCAACTTCTGAGCTTTTAGATTGGATTGGAGTTTTGTTAAAATCGGGTATAAGTATTGAGGAATTAAAGAAAGGAATACCATTTTTAGGTGTTTTATTAAAGAAAGAAAAAGATTTGGAAATTGCCTTGGAAAAAGCTAAATTTCCCTCCTAAAACTTCATTTTTTAAAAATATCAAATTTTAATTCAAACTCAAGATCCAACTCTTCAATCAATTTACCTAATATAGTGGGATTACTAATAAAAGAGATTAAAAGCCTTATCAAATTAATAAAAAAAAATATATACTTCAATAATATAAATTACAGACCTTATTCTACTTTTTTTTCTGTTTATTATTTATTGTTAAAATTAGGATTCGGGATTTTAAACTTATGTTTGCAAAAAGGACATGTAGTTTTTATTTTAGGTTTACTTTCAGTTGTAAATGCAGAAAAAGTTCCTTTACATTTTGGACATACTATTCCCATTTTTTTTTACCACTAGTTTTAGTTATTAATTTAATTAGAACTTTCTGTGGGTAATCCTTTTTAAATGATAACCCATTTTTTTTTTTAATTATTTTGTAAAAGAATAGATGGCTATTATAAAAACTTTTAGATCTCATGCATTCTTGATATATAAACTATCATTCTCTATTAAAATTGATTGGGAATGAAATTGTATGCCACCCAAAATTAGTCAAACATTCTTAAAATACATAGAAAGAAATTATACCTTACGTTTCCACACACTTTTTTTTATCAATCTTCTATTTTTTTATTCCCGACTATTATTGTCAGCACTCCGCAGAGCGAGAATTTGATGAAATACTCATTCTAGACCCCGATAGAAAAGGAAAAAGACTTGAAACTTGCTCTAGAAAAGGCTAAATTTCCCTCCTAAATTCTAATATCTTCTGTTTCTAAAGTTTCTTTTGAGAACACTTCGGGATGCTTTTTCATGTCATATATTAATAGGAAAAAAAGTAAAACGGTTGTCAGTGCACAAGTTATCCCGATAAGAAAATACGAATCAAATTGCATTCCCATAATTGATACTATCCAGAGTTCCAAATACCAGTATGCTAAAAGCGGGGCAGTAATTTGAGCAATAGACATCATGTTTACAGCATACCCAGATACAATGCCTTGATTATCTTCATCAACAGCTTCAGCTAAATTGGTCATTAATATGGACCGGGTAAACATATGAGCAAAAATATAAGGGAAAATAAAGACATATATCCACCAAAATTCAAATAAAAAGGGATAAATCAGAAAAAGTGCAAAAGATATAATCAACGCTACTAAGATCATTGCTTTTTCGCCATATTTTTTTATTAAGGGTTTAATTAATAATCCTCCTGTAATCATCATCATGATACCTGCTATTGATGCAAATAATCCAATCATGGCTACATTTACTCCATATCTCAATGTTAAGACAAGAGGGAAACTGGAATTTATCATAATAAAGGCAAAAATGACAAGAAAAAGTTCTATTAATCGATAGATTACAATTTTTGTAAGAACTTGGCGAGGTTTCCCACGATTTTGAGCCTTAAAAGCCTCTTTTCGCTGGCGTGCATCCTGAATTCTCTGTTTAGGCATACTTTCTTGAAGATATCTAAAAGTGAATATAATCGTAAATATAGAGAGAAAACAAGCAACATATACAGGATATCGCCAATTTAACACTCCAAGTAGCCCCCCAATCGCAGGACCAAAAATCATTCCAAAAGCCATTGCTCCGGTGATTTTTCCCATTTCAGCGGATCGTGTTTTAGAATCTGTAATATCAATGATATATGCTCTAATTATTGGGATCTGACCCCCAAAAATACCATCAACAATCCTCGATAGGAATACCATGTTAAGTGAATCAGAAAAACCCAAAATTATAAATGCAGTAAGAGTTCCCATCTGAGAAACAATTAAAAAAGGTTTTCTCCCAAATTTATCACTTAATTTACCCCAAATGGGAGCAAAAACAAAGGCTGCTAGAGCATTTGATGCGATTAAGAAACCAATTGTAAAATTTGATGCTCCAAAAGCCCCTTGAGCGATAGAAGGCAAAAGTGGTAATATCATAGAATATCCTAAGACATCGATGAAAATTGCCATCATGATTGTAAATTGTGCCATTTTATGGTCAATTTGATACCTATCCATTTTTTTTTTATGTTCTAAACCGTTTGACGTATTCTGTGATTTTAAATTGTTATTAGGTTGATTTGCCATTTTTTATCTCTCAGATTTTTTTCTGTTTATAAATAATATATGATCAATTATAGATATTAAATAAATCCATTGTTTCGTTTTAATCAATTAGCCGATTGTTTGCTCAATAATCTAAACCTATAATCTTAAAAACGAACTAAAAATTTATTTTTTATATGAAAGATCTCCAAGATGCAAAGGAAAGCATTGAGAAAGCTAGAAAAATTGCAGAAGAATGCCCATATCGGCCCAAATATCATTTCCTACCAAAAGCTAATTGGATGAATGATCCAAATGGTCCTATATTTTACAAAGGCGAATTTCATCTATTTTATCAACATAATCCCTATGGAGAGCAATGGGGTAATATCCATTGGGGTCATGCCAAAAGTAAAGATTTAGTTCACTGGCAGCATTTACCTATAGCCTTAGTACCTAATCATGAATTGGGTGAAGAACATTGTTTTTCTGGATGTTGTGTAAATAATGATGGAATACCCTCTATTATTTATACAAGTATTGGCCCTGAACGATTACCTTCTACAGGAGCAGAACTGTGGATGGCGACAAGCTTAGATGATATGAAAACGTGGCAAAAATCCCCTCATAATCCACTTATGACTATTGATATTCATGGTGATTTGGATATTAGAGAATGGCGAGATCCGTATATTTGGAAGGAGAATAAATATTGGTATATGACGTTAGGAGGCCATATTCATAATTCACACGCAGGAATAGCATTATTATATCGATCTAAGAATCTTATTGAATGGGAATACTTAAATCCACTTTGTATAGGAAACAAAGATTTGAAATTAACAGGAAAAAACTGGGAATGTCCCAATTTTTTTCCTTTAAAGGATAAACATATTTTAATTATCTCACCACACAAAAGAGTTGTCTATAGTGTTGGAACTTATAAAGACCACAAATTCACTCCAGGTAATTGGAGAATTTTAGATCATGGACGAGTATTCTATGCTCCAACTACTATGGTTGATAAAAACGGCAGAATAATAGTGTGGGGGTGGGTAAAAGGAGGGGGTACAGGGGGTTGGAACGGATGTTTAACTTTACCTCGAATTATATCTATGGGAAAAGATGGAAAATTAGAATTTTCACCTGCTTCTGAACTTCAAAAATTACGAGATTCACATATTAATTTTAAAAATTTGATGATATCTTCAGAATCAAATAATATTTTGGAGTCTATTAGAAGTCACTCACTAGAAATTCTTGGAGAATTCCAAATAATAGATGTCAATTCTTTTGGAATCCAAATCTTTAAATCAAGCCAGAATAAAGATTATGAAACCATTGGATATGATTTAGAAAAAAATCAATTATGGGCAGGTAAAGAAAGAAGTAAAATCGATTTTAAAGGGGATAATAAAAAATTTATATTCCACATTTTTATAGATAATTCGGTTATAGAAATATTTCTAAATCATAAAGAATGTATGACTAGTCGGATTTATCCAAAATCAATTAATTCCGACAGAATTGAAATTTTTTGTAATGGCGGGAAGATAAATATCGAATCTTTAGATATATGGACTTTAAAAACAATTTGGTAAAAATTTATTAAAACGTTCAAAAGCTTTTTAAAAGAAACACATTTAAAATTAAAATTAACGTTTTAGCCTTAAAAATAACTAAATAGAAAAGAAAAAAATTAAATATTTTGATTTTGAATATAATTTTTTAATTAATTAAACGTCTAATCCCATCCGAGTTGACATCTTTACTATCAAAAAGATTACAAGAGCTACAATTACAAAAGTTATCAATACGCCTATGAAATGACCTACTCTAAAGACTCCAATAACGATCTCTTCCCAGGCAACTCCAGGGACAAATATCTCTACAATAGGCATAATCATATCATCCACAAGAGCTTGGATTACCGCACCCGTATAGATTGCCATAATGAACGCCACAGCAAGAGCCATTACGCGATATTTCTTAAGAAAAAGTTTAAATTCATCGAAAAAATTTTTTGGAATAGGTTCGGGTGGAGGCGTAAGAAGTTCCCTAATTTTTTTTAATTCTTCTAACATTTGATCTTCTTTTGACATTGGTTTCACTTTTTTCAAAATAATTTGTTGGGATTTTATTATCTAGTTGATATTTAAAAGTTTTTCTTTAGAATTATTGAAATTTTAAATTTAGTTGAAATTAGGTTAAATAGCATAAATTATAAGAAGATAAATTTTATATTAAAAAAAAATGAAAAAAAGAAAAACGAGAAATTAAATTAGACTCCAATTAGATTTTGGATAATTTCTCTTCATGAATTCTTTTAAGTTTCTCTTTTACTTTAGACAAGTAATCCCCGTCTAATGGATATTTATAAATTGCGACTAAAGCTACTAATAATGCCATTGCTGGAAATATGCACATTAAGGCTCTTAAACCAAAAATAACATCGGGACCCACCTTTTCTGGCTCATATACTGCCCATCCCACGTTAGTAAATACCAGACTAATTGTCAAAAATACAACGATGGTAGCTAGTCGTTGAAAGAAAATGAGAGTTCCATAATAACTTGCTTCTCTACGGGTTCCTGTATTCACTTCATCTTCATCTATGATATCCGCTACAATCAGATCATATATATATAATGATCCTGCAAGCCCAATACCTATGATAAAAAAGACCACTAATCCCGCAATTACATCTTGAATGAACATTAATGGAATAAGAGTTATGATCCAAATCGACATAGAAATTAACCAAGTTTTTCGTAGACCTATTCGTTGAACGACTGGTTTCCATAACAATGTCATAAAAAATGCTGCGGATATAAAAGCTAAACCTAAAAGAAGGGCTAAAAATATGGATTCGCCTTCCCCAATCCCAAGTACAAATTTACCATAAAGCGGAACGATAGTAGGAAGCATTCCATATACAAACCAATTTGCAATTTCTATAGGAATAAACCACCTAAAGCTTTTATTTTTAACACAGAGTTTTATAGATCTGCCAAAACTGGGAGCTGTCTTATAATCCTCTTTGAATTCCGCTTTTTCTTTCGGTGTAAATTTTAAGAAAAAAAGTCCCGCTAAAACTATAATTATAGCAACTACGATTCCATACATTTGGTAATTTCCTAAATATCTTCTACTGGTTAAATCTGGAATGAATAGAGTAGGTAAAATAAAAGCGATTAATAATCCGAAGATGGCAAAGATTTGTCTGAAATTATTCGCTTTTGTTCTCTCTTCTGTGGTACTAAAGACTTCTGGTAATAAAGAAATATAGTTTATATCAAACATGGAAAAAAATAGTTCGAATATAATTATAATTATGATAAAATATATAAAATTTGGAATCTGTTTATCTACTCCAAATGATAACGGCGGAGTAAATAGTAAAAACATTATGATAGCTATTGGAATCAAGGAAAACATCAGCCAAGGAAGTCGCCTACCCCATCTTGTATGAGTCCTATCTGATAAAGTACCTAAAAATGGATCATTTAAGCCATTCCAAATTGACCATATAATAAAACCGATAGTTATTAACACCACATTCAGTCCCACTACCGCAAAATAAAACGTGAATATGAGAAATGTAAACCCCTGATACGAAATGATAACCGGTAACTGGCCAAAACTATAGGCAGTTGCTTTTTTACTGGAATAGCTTAAATCCTTTATCTTTTTTTCTTGATTATTCATAAAAAAACCTTCTAAAAAATAAATTTTGGATATTGATAGTAATTAAAATATTGTTCATTAATAAGATATTTAAATTTTTAATTTCTCATGATAGAGACAAAAATTATTTAATTCTCACCAATTTGATTAATTACCTTAAATGTTTGTTGAATATTTTTTTTATCTGAAACAGAGGCTTCCGGTTAGTATTACAGAGTATATGACTTTAATGGAAGCTCTAAATCAGGGTTTAATTCGAAATATGGTCCAATTTTATTATATATCTCGTTCTATTCTCTGTAAGAATGAGCATCAATTTGACTTATATGATATAGCCTTTGTAAATTTTTTTAAAGACGCAGGATTAAAATTTCCTGACGAGATAAAAGAAGAACTTTGGAAATGGTTGGAAAAAAACGTTACAATATTACATCTTCCTTTTGATTTAGGACAATTGACTCAATATTTTAGTTCAGATGATTTAGAGAGACAATTCCGACAATTATTAGGACAACAAGATAAAGAACATAATTTTGGGAATAAGTGGATTGGTACCCAAGGAAGTTCGCCATTCGGTCATTCTGGTACAAATCCTACGGGAATGAGGATCTCAGGAGATTATGGTATGCATAGTGCGATCAAAATCGCCCAAAAAAGAATTTTTAAGGATTATAGAAGAGATTTAACCCTAGATACCCGACAAATAAAAGTAGCATTAAAAAGACTAAGAAAATTGGATGACATCGGCAAGAAAAATGAGTTGGATCTGGATAAAACTATTGATGAGACTTGTAAAAACGGAGGCGATATAGAATTAATCCTTAAAAAAAGGAGAAAAAATAACGTAAAACTTGTGCTGTTAATGGATGTGGGAGGAACAATGGACCCATATATCCATATGGTTAATTTATTATTCTCTGCAGCTTATAGTCTTTCCCATTGGAAAGATTTTAAATATTATTACTTTCATAATTGTGTATATGATAAATTATATTTCAATGCTCGCCGGAATCCTAATGAAGCTATTGATTTTGAAGATTTCTTGAAGAAATACAACGATTCATATCGAATAATTTTGGTCGGAGATCAAACCATGCATCGCAGTGAATTAAAAGATCCACGTGGAGCGATCTATGATGGAGCTACTAATAAGAAACCCGGGATTTATTACATAAAAAGACTTGCCCGTCATTATAAAAAAAACATAGTATGGTTAAATCCTGAAAATTTTTCTTATGAATGGATGACTTGGACCAGATTAATTATATCCAAGATTATTCCTACTTTTCCCTTAACAATTCAAGGTATAGAAGAAGCGATGGACTATTT
>SDNV01000202.1 GCA_004524515.1 Promethearchaeota archaeon | reverse complement strand
ATTACAAAACTAGCTTCATAAATAAAAATGTATCTTTTTAATAAATAACGTCAGTAAAAATAAATAAGATTTTTAAAAGATTTTGTTCTATTATTTTTTAGTACTGAATTTAATTAAAGGTTGTGAATCAAGAGTATTAAAGAAGACGAGATTTGTCCAATATGTAGTTTCCCTAAAGAACTATGTATTTGTGATAGTTTAAGTGCAGATGAACAACAAATTATCATTTCTAATGATCGAAGGAAATGGGGGCGCATTGTAACAGTTGTCACTTTTGAAGGCGATTTTGATGCGAATTTAAAAGATTTATTGACAAAGGCAAAAAAAATTTGCGCATCTGGTGGAACAGTTAGGAATAATGAATTTGAACTTCAAGGAGAACATAAACTAAAAATGAAAAAATTCCTTATGGATCAAGGATTTCCCGAAGAGAATATCCTTATACAGGAACGTAGTAATTATTAGATACTAATTTTTAGTTTAAAACGGCGTATTAATATTATTTGAAAAGGTGAATAATGATCACTATGAATAACATCACATATAAAGTCATTTTTAGGGATCTAGAAGAAAGTGAAACCTCTGAAGAGTCTTTAACATTTAAAAATGTCATTTCGACTAATTATATTTTCATTCCCTCTAATTTTATTACTTCAATGAAAGACTTGAGTGAAAAGAGCGAAAACGTGATCTATTTTCAAAATATTTCCGAAGTCATTATTCAGAATTGGGGTCATAATCCCCCCTCTTTTAATTATTATATTGTTCTCCTCCTCTTAAGCAAAAGAGAAGAAAAAAAGGAAGGCTATTTGATTGGAAATATAAAGAAATTAAAAGGAGATGTTTTAATGGGGATATGGCCATTTAATAGAGATGTTGAAAAGATAAATTCAAAATCAATTCAAAACGATTTTAATAAATTACTCAATAATTACGAAGAATATAGAAAAATTACTATAATTCATTCATAAAGAATTAATCATCAGAGAAATTCAAATCATTAATTTTCAAGAATTTTCTGACTTCATCTTCACGAGGCATACCAGTACGAGCCCCTAATTTCATAATTTTTAACCCTGCTGCCGCATTGGCATATTTACAAGCTTTTTCTAAAGGCCATTTCTTTATCCAGTATCCCATTGAAAAGGCTCCATTAAAAGTATCACCTGCTCCTGTAGTATCCACAACATTATCGATTTTATATGCAAGGAATTTCTTCTGGAAATTTTTAGTTGTAACTAAGCATCCATTTTTCCCCATCGTGATGATAACTAAAGGGATCCCCTTTTTTATTAAAAATCTTGCTGCTAGTTCAGGAGTTGAGCATCCAGTAATCATTTTTGCCCCTTCTTTATTAGGAATTATTACATCTGCCTTTAAAAGTATATCCTGTAAATTATTCCATCCTCTTAAAGCAATTTGAGGTTCTAAATCTATACTTATTCTGACATTATTTTCTTTTGCGATATTAATCGCTTTTTCAGCGATATCTTGATGGATAAGGGTTGTATGTAAAATCTTAGCTTTACTGATATAAGTTTCATTTAATTCTTCTTCTAATAAACGAGTCGTTTGCATTTTTGGGGATTGAATTATTGATTTTTCCCCTTCTACTACCATTATAAAATTAACTGGAGTGGCTTTGTCTTCTTTTATAATTGTCATAGATGTATCAACATTTTCAGCTTTAAAATCATCCAACAAAAATTTTCCGTAATCATCCTCTCCAACCGCTCCAATAAACCCACAATTTCCACCTAGACGGGCGATTGCGACTAAAAAATTTGCGGTAACTCCACCTGAAAAATAATCTTCAGTGATTGCATCAATTTTTTCATCTGGTTTAGGATAATATGGAATTCTTGCTACCCAATCTACCACAACTTCCCCTAACCCAATGATATCTACTTTTTTCATACTTAATAAAAATAAATTGTGTTTAGTTAAAAAAGACAAGTAAATTTAATTAAAAAAAATGCGCTTTATTCTATTCAAAGGAGTGAATCTCTTGCAAAAGGTTATTAACTTCCTCATTAGAATCAATTTCTTCAAAGTCAGATACATTTAAGTCGTATGTATTAGTTTCATAGAAATTGTTTAATTCTGCTCTTCCACGTATTATTAAATATTTTCCCGCTAGCTTTTTTAATACTTGTTCCACGTCATTAATTTGAGCAATTTCATCAGCACTTATGCCTAAAAGTCTTTCTGCTTTATCCCCAAAGAATGTAGCTCTAATACTTCCAGTTTCATCATCAAGCAATACTTTTAAGATCATCCGTTTTACAGGGTTCTCTTTATCTCCGTGGTTACAATTATTAATCTTTTTTGAACAAATTGGACACGCATCATAAATAAATAATTCATTTTTATCAAGATCTATTTCTTTTACAATGTTCCCTTTAATTTCAAAAAAACCAGAATGGTCTATCGATTCGATTTTTGTAGATTTTCCTTGGAATTCGGATCTGGTCCCAACTCCTTGTGATCGATTCAAGTTGACAGTTCTAATTTTTTCATTGATATTCTCTATTTCTGATATTGCTAAATAGGTAACTTCATTTCTGTTAAATCGATCATTAAATCTTATCTTAACGTTTTTTAAAGCTACAGGTTGATTTAATTTTAAATTTTTAGATAATTCAACAGCTATTTCCCTCCAAGCTGTAATCTTGATGTAATCTGTATCATCACTGATCTCAAAACCCAATACTGAAACCTCTTTCCCTGATTTTAGGCTCACCTCTCTTAAACTATCTATTGATGTGATGACTCCCTTGAAAGATACTAAATTCTCTCTATTCTGCAAATCTGCGATTTTTTCTACGAAATCAGCTTTTATTTCAACATCGTCCTTGCTTTTTGCTAAATTTGTACTAGGATTTGCTACAAGTTCATATTTTTTCGAGTTTAAATTACTTAATTTTGGAGTTAATTGAGTAATCGAAATATTGTCTCCAACTTGAAAATTTTTTATTTTGTTTATATCTTCATTCCAAAAAACAACTCTAATTGTTCCGGTAGAATCCCCTATAGTTAAAGATCTGACTTTTCCTTCTGTTCCATCATTTCTTACAAATTCACTAATAGGTGTAATTCTTATTACTTTTCCTTTAATCGAGGCAGATCGTATATTTGATCCAATATCCTTTATATCAATATATTTCTCAGTAATTTTTGGAATCTTCTTATGATCAATATCATCTGGAGATAGAATAATTTTTCCAAATTTTCCAATATGAATTTCAACAAATCCATCACGCCCGTTTTTGGCATAAGCATTATAAATTTTTACGATCTCATTCTTAACGAAATTCTTATGATTCAATATTTTAGTATCTTCATCCCAAAGAACAATTCTAATTGCTCCACTCTCATCATTGAGTAAAAAAGATCCTACATGACCTTCAGTCCCATCACTTCTATTAAATGTAAAAATTTTATAGATTTCATTTACTCTACCAATTAAAGTTATATTCTTCATTCCAACTGATATATCTTTAATTTTTACCTCTATTTCGTTTAAGTATTCTTTCTCTTGAGTTTGAATATCTACTTTTAGTTCTTTTGCAATCATTAAAAGAGCACTTTCATCCGATATTAACCCTTTGAATTCCTCTTTCTTTTTGTTTACCAAATCATGTATCTCTTTTGGAGTTAATCCCGTTTCATCCATTAATTTATTAATATAAGTTTCAACTGTCATGAGTTTACTATACGCTAATTTATACCTATAAGGATCATTTTAAGTTATATTCTTTAAAAATTAGATTATTAATTATTTAATTAATAAATATTTATAAAAAACCAGAGTATTTCGCATTGGTGATTTTTCTAAAATTGAATTATTTGTATAATTTATTGTTACTATGAAGACTTTTAAGATTTTACCTGTTTTGGATCTTTTGAATGGAATTGTTGTTCATGCCATAAAGGGAGAAAGAAAAGATTATAAACCACTTGAATCACATTTGTTTAAGAAGCCTGATCCAAATTTAATCATTAATCTACTATATGATAAGTATAAATTCAATGAATTTTATGTAGCAGATTTAAATGCTATAATGGAACGTAAACCAAATTATGCAACTTTTTTCGAAATCTTAAAGAGATCTAAAACTAGTATTCTTCTAGATCCCGGTATAAGAACATTAGAAGACGTTATTGAATTCTCCTCAATAGGAATTAAAAACTTGGTTTTAGGACTTGAAACCTTAGGAGATATAGACGTGATCTTGGATACTATTCAATTAAAGTCGCTAAAAACCGTGTTTGTTAGTATCGATATGTATTCAGAAAAGATTTTAACAAGAGTGAGAGAATATCAAAATGAAACTGTATTGAACGTTATAAGCGATT
>SDNV01000201.1 GCA_004524515.1 Promethearchaeota archaeon | reverse complement strand
TGTGGATTTATTCTCCTTTAAAAATTCTAAAGTTGCGTGTAATACTTTTATATTATGATCTTTAAGTTCTCCTAAACCAATTCCTATATTTGCATTCCTATTTTTTGCTTTCGATTTAAAAATTTCTAATAAAGACATAATCTATCTAGATTTTTAATATAAATAGAAAAATATGAAAAAAAAAGTTTAGTAAAATAACATAAATAAAAATGCTATTAAAAGAGTTAAAGAATTGTAGACACCATGAGTTACCGTAACAGCAATAAGGTTCTCATTTCTCCACCGAAACATTAATCCTAACATTAGCGAAATCGCGATATAGGGAGCAAATAAATATATAAATAATATTATAAATACAACTGGATTTAGAATATAGAAAAATAAGGTAACTAAATGAATCGCCGCAAATATTATGGCAGTAATTAAAATCCCCCATGTATCTCCCAAGGTTCTAACCAGTCCTCGCTGCATAAAGCCTCTAAATAAAATCTCTTCGCACGGACCTACCACAAAAAGCATCATTAAAATCATTAAAATCAAAACAAGGACATCCATTCCTGTAATAATATATTCTACATCGCTACTAGGCCCTTCACGTATAATTCTAATCCCTAATGCATATCTCAAGAAAGCTTCTATTGCGATGCTAGCTCCCGCCACAAGAAGTATCCCAATAAAAGCAAATGCAATTCCAATTAAAATCTCTTTAAATAATTCGTTTTTGTTATATCCTTTTATCGTAAAACCTAATAGATCTAAACGGTTTTCTAAACTTGGATTTCTCAGATATTTTCTCACATACCATAATGGAATTATTATTAAAATTAATTCCGCTAGAGTGGAAAATACGATAAAAAATGGATTGGATATTAGGCTTATAACAAAGTTAATGTTGGGTACGATAAAAACTAAAGCAAAAATGATTCCAAGGATTAATCCGTTCATAACTATAAATGCTAGTAATGGTAATCCAATGGAGGGTAAATTCCCCCATAACCTTCTTCCTTTAGTGTGAAGAATCTCATCATCGGAAAGCGTCTCTCGGTAAGTTCTATAATATGTTTGAGGTTGATAGGTTGTAGCTACTTGACTAGGAGGTAAGGATTTATGCTCCTTAATATAGACCAAATCAATCCCGCATTTGGTACAAAACCTAAGCCCTTCAACACGCGGTAGCTTTATTCCACAGCTGGGGCAATACTCCCATTCAAAATCTTTTCTAGACGGTTCTTGAGAATCGGGTGATTCCGAATTTTTATCTGTCATCTCTATACTTCTTGAATAAATTAAGATACAAATAATTTTAGTTTTCAAATTATAATAGTAATTTAAATTTTGGTTTGTGATAAAAAAAAAATTTGGAGTCCATTTTCTAAATTTTTTAATTTAAAGGAACTAATGGGTAAAATAACAAAATAGTTCTTTTTTTTCCAGTTTAATAGGATTTACGAATCCATACCTTTCGAATTGAATTGTTTTATTCATGGGGATCTTTAATAAATTTATCTCTCCATATCCTTTTGAAACGGTTCCATCAGGTTTTAAAATAGATACTTTTATGTATTTATCTTCGGGAATCCAATGAAGAATAGGGAAATCTCGATTTAGTTCTAAACTGTCATATTTTGCGTTTACTTTCCTTTTTTTTAAATCTTTATTATTAATTTGAATGTTAATGAGATCCTTTAAGCGAACAATTTGATTTGCTTTTATTTCTTTAGCATCGGATGATGCAATAAATATCTTCATTATTTTATTTTTGACGACCCCTTTAATGATTCTATTCCCTTTATCGGGATTTGATGGCAAAAGCATGGGTTCAGCAATATATTCCATAAAGGGAACCTCATCAATCTCCACTAAGATAGGATCTTCAACAAAAAAATATCTATCAGAAATCTCATCGATAATATCTTTATTTTTCGCATACAACCAATTCACTGAAAAAGAGATCCCAGATAATGACATCCCCAGATCTAATAATGCTTGTTTTAGGGCTTCAGGTTTTATACCTCTTTTTTTTAAGGATTGCAGACTCCAAGTTCTAGGGTCATCCCATCCCTCATAGTTACCATTTTGTATATTATTTCTTGCCTCTGTTTTACTTAATTTCATATCAGGAAAATTTAATCTCCCATAATGCAGGAATTCTGCTTTTTCCCACTTGAAATGATCCCAGATAAAATCCTCAATAAAATCCTCTTTTATTAAATCCGCGCCTCTAAGTATGTGGGTAACTCCAATGAGGTGATCGTCTATAGCCCATGAATATTCCAACATTGGCCATACAGTATATTTATTTCCCACTCGCGGATGTTCTGCCTCTGATATTCGCATGATAATTTGATCTCTCAAGGCAGGATCCTTTTGATCCATCCCAGTTTTTAAACGTACCACAGCTTCAGTTTCACGATACTCATCATTCAACATCTTTTCCCATTCTTCTAAATTCTTCTCAATTGATTGATTTCGATGAGGACAATTTTTTTTTTGATTCTTATATTTATTCTTAAACTCCTCAGCTTGACAAAAGCAAATGTATGCCATATTATCTCTTATTAACTTCTCACAATATTCATAAAAGATTTCTAATCTGTCGCTTTTATAGAATATTTTCGAGAATTTTACTCCCAACCAATCCAAACCTTCTTTTATTAAATCATATGATTCGGGAAGTACATATTTCGCCTTTGGACTGTCTCTTAATGATTTAGGGCTGCCAATAGTATCATCATAAAATAAGATTAATTCACCATTATATCTCCTCACATATTCATCATTTAAAATAATCATTCTGGCATTTCCGATGTGTAATGCTCCACTGGGATAAGGTGCTAACCTCATTATAACTTTATCATATTTATCAGCGTTAGGTAAATCAGGGAGCTCCTTAATCTCCTCTTTTACTTCTTTTTTCTCTAAAGCTGTAGGATCTAATTCTAAGAGCTTTAACTTCTGCTCATCAATACTTAATTGTGAAATTTCTTCAATTATTTGATCCAATATGGGAAGAAGCGTTTTTGCTTGAGAGCGTAGATCTTCCCTTTCTGCCATAAGTTTTCCCATAACTGCTTTTTTATTCGGCTTTCCTCCGAATTCTACTGCATTTTTCAAGCCGCTAATCCAGAGAATTTTTTTAATTTCACTGTCCGCCATATATCTCATTTACTTCATTTGTTTTTTAGATACAATCTTTAAATAATATAATTAATACTGCCTATCAAAAAAAATAAATTGTTATTAAAAAAACTCTTAAATATTAAGAAACTAAACAAATTATAATTAGTAAAATTTAATCTTATGTTGGAGTTTTAAAAATGTATTATCGAGGATATATTTTAATGCGAATGAAGATTATAGGGCGAGAGTGGGATGTCGTGAATAAATTAAAAGGACTTAAGTCCAGTGAGCCAGATGAAGATTGGAAAATTACATATGCTACCCCTGTCTATGGAGGCTGGGATGCAATAGTGGAATGTTGTTTTAGTAAACTTTCAGATCTGGATAAAATAGTTACTTACTGCCGAATTGATGAAGATTTATCTGCATGGGTCGAAGAAACCACCACTCTTATGGGTGGAAAAGCGGATTACTCCGGTTAAATCTAAAAATTTTTTTAAAGTATGTTAAATCCTAATTTTTTAATAAAATAAAGTAAGAAAAAAAATAATAAATTCCTAATTTTATCTATCTTATACCTGTTCTACGGTCTGAAGCTTTCTTTTCTTCTCTTCTTTTAATCTCAACACCTTTCTGTCTAATTTTCCAACCGCTGTCTTTGGGATCATACCTGTAAATTCCACAATTCTAGGATATTTATAAGCAGCCATATTTTCTTTGGCCCAACTTATAATCTCTTCTTCAGATATTTTGTCCTCATATTCTGGTTTCAACTTAATAAATGCTTTGACAATTTCTCCGACAATTTCTTCTGGATCTGGTACGCCTATTACTGCGCATTCAAGTACTGCGGGATTCATAAAAAGGGCACTCTCTACTTCTGCGGGAAGAATTCGATATGCTTTGTATTTAATCATTTCTTTGGATCGCCCAGCAATATACAGAAAGCCTTTTTCGTCCATATATGCAATATCCCCCGTTCTTAACCATATATTTCCATTTTCATCTTTCACTAATGTGTCCTTTGTCGCCTCTGGTTTTTTCCAATAGCCTTTCATAACTTGTGGACCTCTAATTAATAATTCTCCCCGCTCTCCAAAGGGTAATTCTGTAATATAATCTGGAGGTTGAACAATTTTAGCATCCGTATCGATAATCGGAAAACTGATTGATTCTGGATTAATTTCTTCCCAATCTGCTGCGGTATTACACATGCATGTTACCTCCGTCAATCCATAAGCATTAATAACTTTTAAGCCAGT
>SDNV01000200.1 GCA_004524515.1 Promethearchaeota archaeon | reverse complement strand
TTATTGTTATATCTGTAATATCTATTTTATGTATAATACTCAGATATCATCCAGATTAATATAAATTAATACTTTCAATTTTCTTTATAGAATTATTAATTTTATTAATTCACTATGGTAAGTTCAACATTTCAAGATTTGGCTAAAATTTCCATTATGGGGCACCCGGCTGTAGGAAAGACGACAATGCTTAAGTTATTAACCGAAGATAATTATGATCCCATATATATCCCAACACAAGGGTTTGATTTAAAAAGTGTAAAAATGCGTAAATTTAATCTTAGGGTTTGGGACTTTGGAGGACAAAAAGCATATTTAAAATATTTAGAGGAATACCTTGAAGGTTCGGACTTAGTATTTATTGTTACTGATTCAACTCCTCGAAATGTACTAAATTCAAAAAATTTAATCAAGTTAGCTAAAAAAATCGTGGATAATGAATGTCCAGTTATAGCTATTGCCAATAAACAAGATTTATGCAAAGATGATGTGAGTAGAATGACTCCAAAACTTATTGAAGATTTACTTGACGTAAAAACTTATGGTCTTACAGCAATAATGCCTTCTGAAAGAAAAACACTATCTGAAATAATTAAAAAAGAATTAAATCAAACTTTAATAAGAAAGAGGTTAAAAAAAAATGAACTTTAGTGAGAGTGAAATATTTGGAGCAGCATTAATCGGATTTGATATGATTGATGGTCCATTTCTAAAATGGAAAAAAGATTTTGAAGATTCAAAAGGTTCTGTAAATTTAGATGATTTTGCAATGAACTTTTATCTCGCATTCCGTGGTGGAAACGCGGGTAAAAAACCTAGAGCTATTTTATACGATAATTTTTATATAGTAGCATTTCCAAAAGATTTAGAGCTATGCTGTTTATTTATGAAACCTAAAGATATAGAAAACAACATAAATCAATTAAATAAAATTGCATCAAGAATTATGATAGATATGGAAGTAAATGAAGAGGAAGAAAGTGAAGAACCAAAAGATTCTGATGAAGATACAATAGAAGAAATAAAAAGATTGATCATTAATCTACTAAACAAAAAGGAAATGTCTACCCCAGAACTGAGAAAATATTTTAAATTAAGCAATTCCCAAATTTGGAAATTAATGTCTGACTTAGAAAACTCAAAAAAAGTGGGCCGTACTGATAAAAAGGGAAGAGCGGTGTATTGGACAGCTTTAAATTAAATAATCTTTTTTTTGCGGACCAGCCTAAATTTGGATATCAGAAACATAAATTATGACCTTCTATGGTCCCAATTTTTTAACTTTGTAAAATATCTTGAAAACATAATATAACATATATCCGGTAAATCTTGCTGTTCATTTTTAGTGGTAATATACCGCAAAATATGATTGATAACAAAAATTCCTACCAATTCTGAATGATAACTACTTAATTTCTCGAGATTTTCTCCTGAAAAACTTATGTCTAATCCTTTTTGTTCATCCCATATAACTTCAGTAAATATTTTGGGAAAAATTTCTCGTTTAATACGCCATCCACTTGAGGTGTTCCATACTTTTGCCCCAAGAAAGGATTCTAACGGATTTTTATCCTCTTCTTTTAAAAATTTAAAAGGTTCATTTCTTTGAACTAACACCTTCTGCATTAACTCAGTGTGAATATCATAGCTTTTTTCAAATGGTTCTTCCCCTTTTATCCGTCTTTCTAAAAAATCCATTACAACATCGATAAAAGTTGCGCTATCCTCACCGGGCACCCAGTATACTCTCTCTCCAGAAAAATAGAACTTAAATTCCGCCTCCACTCCGTCACCAAATTCATCTCCAAAATAAGAATATGCCATGTGAATGTTGACTTCTGGGAACATTTCAAGAGTTATAGTCCAATCCTCATTAAATCCTATATCTTCAACTTTACCTCCCAAGTCTTCCTCCACAATTTTTTGAAGATTTTCCATGCTTATATCGATAAAAATCGGATATTTCATATTGCTAATATCTTCTAACTCCTTCTCGTGAGGCCCTCTAACACCCGTAGCATCAATTTGACCAATTGTCATAAATTCTTTTTTTCTATCTTCCATGATTCATGCTTACCTAAATTAAATCGAATTATTTAGTATTATGCTTCTTTTTTTTTGAATTTACCTATAAAAAAGCCGTGGGTATGATGGAGTGCGGGAAAAAGTCTGCCCGTCCCAGCAATAACCTGATCATTTATTTTATAACTGGGGGAAAACCATGCTGGTAATTTTAGAGGCTCTAATTGCTCTAAAAATTTTAGTATTTGTAATTCTCCCTCTTCTGGATAAAGACTACAAGTACTATATACAAAAATCCCATTAGGTTTTAATAATCGGAGGGCGCTTCTAATCAATTTTTCTTGTAGAGTAATATTTTGGTATAAAAAATCCCAATTTTGACGCCATTTTAGTTCCGGATTTGTAACAAATGTTCCACTTCCAGTACAAGGAGCATCTAATAAAACTCTATCAAAATAATTTTCAAATCGCGAGGGAAACTGAATACTGTCAGTATTAATTAAATGAATGTTTCTAAAACTGTCTGGGTCAATCCGTTTAGCCATTTCATATACTCTGTTAGATAAAAATTCACCAGCAATTATTCTTGCCTGATTAAAAGTATCTTGAGCAATTAGATTAGTTTTATTCCCCGGTGCAGCACACATATCGCAAATTGATTCATATTTTTGAGGGGATAAAACCTTCACGACTGCAACAGAACCTTTATCCTGAAAAACTAAATTGCCCGATTTGTATGATTTAGTTTCTAAAACTTTACTTTTTATATCATAAGGAGTATCAATTAATTCTGGAATTTCTTGATCCTGTTTTAATGCTATATGATAGGTTTTTAATTCCTGTTTCAAGTCTTTGAAAATGGCATTTGCCGAAAAGCTCTTTCTTAAATTACTTATACGTAAAAAGTTTTTGTAGGTATGATACCTATTCATACTTCTAACATTTTCTTTTAGAAAATCAATTGAAGTATAGGGCAAAAGACGATCAATAAAAAATGTTGGAATGGCTTCTTTTATACTTAATTTTTCTCTGTAAGCTTTTCCATTTAAAGCCCGTTTCCAAGAAAAGGATATTAATTTATTGATAAAGTGTGAGATCTTAAACTCTTGGATCTTAGATAAATCAAGCTCTTCTTTAATATTATTAATGGACGCATTTTCTTCTAATATTCGGTAAATTATATAAATAAATTTTGCTCTTTCTTTTTCGGGAAGATCAACCAATTTCACAGCTCTTAGCGTTTTTTGAAAAACATAATTCAATTTACTCCAATAGCGAACAATCTCAGTATAATAGTGAAAAGTTCCGGGATCTTGACGATTGATTCTATCTAAATTCACAATTTCTCCTTCTATAAATTGATCTAATAAGTATATCACTTTATTTATGGAAAGCTTCTCTGGTTTTTTCACTTTTATCAGAAATGTTATTTCTTATTCAAATTTCTCTTAATTAAAAACATATGAAAGGTATAAATAAAACTTATTAATTAATCTCCATCAAAAAATCAAATACTGGACTATTTAATGCTTTAATTTATCTATGATTTATCTTCAATTGTCTTAAAATTTTAAAATTAAAAAACATAAAAGATGGTAAAATTGAGTGAATCTAAAAAAAAAAATATATTAATTAGGCTCTTAGCAAACAGAATTCTTTTTGCGCTTCATCTTTTTGCCTACTGTGCTGTAATGGGATTACTGATCTTAATATGGGCTATAACCGGTGCTGGCTTCTTTTGGCCATTTTTCGCGATATTTGGCTGGGGTTTTGGAATGGGATTTCATGCATTAATATACTTAATGTATAATGACATATTTCACTTTCTTACAAAAATACGACAAGATCCTGCTTTCAGAGTTTTATTTATTTTTCATGCGTGGTTCTACTCTTCTGTAAATATTTTCCTAATTATCATCAATATTTCTTTGATTCCTGCTATAATTTTCTTTATTTGGCCATTATTATTCTGGGGTATTGCCTTCGGATTTCATGCCTTAGGATTCTTCTTATGGGAATCATCAATTGGGCGAGAAATGACCAACCTTCAAAGAAAATATCCCGATTCTGAAATGAGAAAATTAAAAATGATGGCAACTTCGAAAATCTCTAACTTCTGGTTAGTCATTATTCACGTGGGTTATTATTTAATCGTGAATATTTTCATATACACTGGGATTATATTAGTTAGGACGGATATTTCAGAGTTAATTGAGATGAGTTTATGGTGGGCAAGTTTACTTGGAGTACATATTTTTAGTTTTCTTCTGTTCTTTTTTGTAGAAAGCTTAAAATACGTAGTAAAAGGGGTATTTATTCATTTAGCATTTTACGGGACATCTAATGCTTGGATGCTCTATCAATACTCCAAAGACCCATTAAAT
>SDNV01000199.1 GCA_004524515.1 Promethearchaeota archaeon | reverse complement strand
CCGCATATGGACTTCAATCAAGAAACTGGAGAAGCGTATGTAGTTGATGAATGCACGGAAACAATAGGGTTATGTTATAATGCTTGTCCAAGGAGTTTTTTACCGATAAGTGAAATTGAACAGGCATTATTTGGTCAAACTCGTGTTGATTTGGCGGTGGGAGTGTATAAGGATATAATTCAAGTCAAATCCGCAAATAAAGATGAGATCTTATATAATCTCGTATTAGCGGCATTTGAGAAAGGTTTAATAAAACACTTAGTTGTTGGAAAACCAAAAAGTAAAAAACCTCCCGTGGCATTTCCTGTAGTGGTGGATAAAGCGAAGGATGCGAAAGCGTTAATTCCTAAAACAACTATGGATAATGCGGGGCCATTAATTACTGGAATTGGAAAAGCCTATTTAGACAAGAAAAAAGATATTGGTGTTATTGCTAACCCATGTCACTTACAAGGATTAGCTAAGATTCTAGTAAGTGAATTTAATACTGGTGCTGAAAGAACCTCATTAAAGATCGCTTGTGCTTGTTCCTCTGGAGGTATGCCTGGATGTAGATATTGTACTGATTTTTCTGGAGAGTTTTCTGATATTTCTTACTCTCCTTGGGGGGCTCCAAAGGGAGAAGCACTGTTGATTATAAGAACTGACATCGGTCAGCAGGTAGTCGATGCCGCCAAAAAAATGAAACTAATAGAAGTCACAAATGCAAATCCCGATCTTAGTGAGATGAAGAAATTCATCAATAAAAAGCGAAAAAAGAACTTCAGAAATCTTATGGGTAAAGATTTAGTAACTGCTAAATATTTAAAACTCAATGCTGATGAACTAAAAGAACTTCTCGAAGAATAATCGAGCTTTATCTTATATTTTTTTCTTTTTTTCTGATTTATTGAGATATTATATGGTTATTTTTTTTTGAATTATTCCTTCTGTCAAAGTTTGGAAAATAAGCTGGTTATTTTTACCCGATTTCGAGGAGGTTTCAACAAAATAATCAAGATTAAATTTTTCTTGAAATTCTTTTCCCTTGCTAAATTCGACAACTCTTCTATCCATTAGGTCTAATTTGCATCCGACTAAGACAAAGACAGGATCGGCGGCATTATCTTTAACAATATTATACCATTCAATTAAATTTTCAAAACTTTGATATCTCGTGATATCATAACATAACACACAACCTAAGGCACCTCGGGCATAATTTGGCAAAAAGAATCTAAAACGTTGCTCTCCAGCGAAGTCCCATATTTGGAGTCTAGCTGATCCCTTATCTCCCATGTCAACCTTGATAGATGCTAAATCGGTACCGATCGTAATTTTTTGAGGTATAAACATTCCTGTTGTTAATCTTTTAACCATTGTGGATTTCCCTACTCCACCATCACCGACAACAATGACCTTAAAAAGCAACTGTCGAGACATTATTCCAATCTTAGTTTATTTTTAAAATTTTCATTCAATAATACTAAATTATCTATAATTTTATTTTGGGTGTCTTTAGGTAAAGAACTTATGATTTTATTTAACTTTTCTCTGTTAAAATTGGTGATATCCCTATAATTAATGAACAAAAAACCAATTGAAATCGATGGGGGTAAAAATATAATGAAATAGATTAGAAAGGATAAATTAACTGGTTCAGAATTTTCAAATCCTGTTCCTGGTAAGTTATATTTAAAACCGGGCATAAGATTTCTCGTGATTAAAAATGCAAATAGAATATTTAGTATATTTAAAATTATAAAAACTAACAAATTAATAATAGAAATTATTTTAAAACTTTTCACTTTCAGAAAAGAAATAACATTATCTAAATCATAATTATTTTTGTTGGAATCTTTATTTTCTAATCTTTTAGCGATTATTTCCATTTTACTATACTTCCATAAATCAATAAAAACTGAAAAGAATCCAAACGTATAGAAGAAAATAAAGATTGAAATAAAATATATATGATAATCATCAATCAATTGAGGATGATAAAGTGATTCTGCACCAAACCAAAATAATAAAATTAATTGACTACATGCGCTAAAATGTAGCCTATGAGAAGCGATTTTTTCTGATCCTAAGGGATTATAAATGATATAGGTATTTTCAATTTCGCTTTTTTGCCTGACAGTATCAATTATTTTGAAAAAAAGTGCGAAGATGAAGGTTATAAGGGGGAATAAAAGTAAAAATATATCTTCCCAATTTTGCGCTATAACAAGCATAAACAAAAATGAAAAAAGGATTAGATCTCTTAATAAACTCTCTGATATGAAATCTTTAAATTGAAGCTTTTTTTGTGTACTCATTTTTTTATTAAAATTAATTAAGTTAATAAAGCTTTATAGATTTCGATTTCTTTATAAAAATATTTTATTTTTTAAAGTTTTGAAAGAATTTGCATTTAAAAATACTTATTCGGCTAAATTTTGATAGTTTTTATCCATGTGAATTATTAAATCTCTTGAAAAAGAGTTAAAGTCATCCAACATCTCCGGATAATAGTTATCAATGTTATCTCTCTTTGAATGAATTGGAGCATTTGATAGAAAAATTATAAATTGATATCCAAACGGTTTCAATGGAGCATGATCCGTACTAAAATGAATTAAAGGAGGGATATAAAGGGGTTTAATTTTATAGTTTATATTACTCGAATTTAAAAGATCTTCAATATGTTTTGTAATTATAGGAGAAAATTCTTTTTTTGGCAACCCCTGAGCAAATGCATAAAGATTTGTTTTTTGATTAGCTCCAACGGTGTCTGGAACAAAGAAATAGGTATTGTGTCTATTTAACTCATTATTATGCTTTTTTATGAATGCATCAGCTCCATAATCACCCATTTCTTCTGCACCTGTAAGTACAAATACTAAATTGGTATTGTTTAATGGATTTTTGCTAAAAAATTCCATATTATAGAATGCATTTGCTACAGCTGTAGCGTTATCTGCCGTACCAAAAGATTTATTATGTCTTTTGTTAAAAATTTGTATACCATAAAAACCAGCTAAAAATAATCCATAAATAAATTGGATAATTTCGATCGATATTAAATTTAGGAAATAAAGAGACATTACTAGAATAACATGAACCGAAAATAAAGTTCCTCCAATTAAAGAAAAAAAGAAAATTGCCCCATCAAATAACGGATGAAAACTCATACTGATAGAATCATAATGAGCCAATATAACGATATTTTGATTAGAATCTTTAGTTTTTTGTTTGGCAGGAAGCTCTATAATATAATTTTCGGATTTTTTCTTCTTTCCGATTCTAGTAAATTTGAATTGTATATTTTCTCGAATTTCTCGACTGAAGAATGAGGTTATTAATAAAATTACTGCAAAAGGAATTACTAAATAATATAGCTGAAAGTACAATAAAATAATTAAGAATATCATTTGTATCCCAATTAAGAAACTATAGATTCTCAATAAAATGTTCATAAAAAATTTAGTATAAACAAATGATTCTTTCTTATAATTATGGATATTTAGAGTTTTTAATTCGGATTCAATAATTCTTTGGGCTTCTTTTTCACCCTCAGTTCCAGGTAAACGTGGAAAAGATAATTTTTTTACTAGTTGATGGCTATCAAATTTATTTTGCATAATAACCCTTCTTTCTTTTTTTTTTTAAAAATCTTCTTAATAATTAAATTTTTATAGTCCTTCCTAATATAAATGTTGAATTAGTATTAGTATTAATACAAATTAAAATGAAAAACATCTATGAAATTTTGTCCCAAATGTGAGAATCTCTTATATCAGAAGAAAAAGGGGCTTTATTGTAAATTTTGTGGTAGTTATTTTAACAAGGAAGAGGTTAAATCAAAGATAGAATTAGCTTATGTAAACATCAATAAGAATAAACAATCTTCGAATGATTTAATTGAAGAAAAAGAAATTAAAAAATTACATATCCTGAATTTACTCTCTCATATTAATTACCTTCAATTCTTTCCCTACAAAGAATTCCGAGAAAATCAAGAAGCTATCATAAAAAAAATTGAAAAAGCAGCGAAATCCAAAGAGAATATTCTTCTTGTTGCACCCAATGGTACTGGAAAAACAATAATTGCATTGAGTGGCCTACTTCCAGTAGCGCTTAAAAATAATTTGAAAATTCTTTATTTATGTCGTACACATTCCCAAAATACGCGAGTAATTAAAGAATTAATTAAAATATCAAATTTTCTTCAAAAAAACAATTTAACTGATATAAAAATAAATGGGTTATCTATAAGGGGGAGAAATGAAATGTGTCTTAATGAAACGTTACTATCTTTAAAATTAAATCCAAAAGAGTCCATGGCGGTTTGTACGGATTTAAGAAAAAATAGAAATTGTAGTCATTTTTTAAATTTATTAAAAAAAAGAGATGGATTAGATAAACCAATATTAATAGCTCCTGAAATGT
>SDNV01000198.1 GCA_004524515.1 Promethearchaeota archaeon | reverse complement strand
TACTTTTTGAACTTCCAAGGGTAGTAATTTTCTTGCTTTTGCGACTGCCATTCGTATATGATCTTTTGCTATCTCATATGCTCCTTCTGAATCATACATATTTACCCAGGTAGCATGCTCTCGAATATTTGCTTGCTCGAAAAGGAATTGATTTAATCCTGCCTCCTTACATACTAATCTAAAGGTAGGTTCATGCATTCTTGGTGAACATGCTGCAACCACAACTCTATTAATCAATCCTGCTTCAATATCCTCTTTGATCATGGACTGACCATTATCAGAGCACATAAACTTGTATTCTCTTGCCAAGACTACATCCGGTAAAGTTAATGCATAATCTTTTAGTTTAAAAACATCAACAACTCCGGCAATATTAATCCCACAGTGGCAAACATAAACTCCAATTCTAGGTTTGTCTTTACCAGTAACAATTATTTCTTTTTTAGCTTCTGTCATTTTTTCTTTCCTCCTATATTATTTGTTCTTTAACAATTTCTAAAAAAGGATCGATCGGAATAAAAGGTGAGACCCCTTTCAAATCATGATTCTTTATCAAGCCTAATCTACTAGGATCCATGCCCATTGCCACACCAAGAAGTTGAGTAATATAAATAACAGGTATTTTGAAAGGTTCCCCTATTATATCCTTGTAAAAATTGTTGACCTCCACCTGACCAAGGTCAAGTTGAAGGTGACAGAAAGGACAGCAATTAATGATGATATCCACGCCCGCATCACGCATATTTACCAATTTCTCACGCGTAAAGTCAGCCGCAACTTCTTTCACGGCAGTTCTGACCGCTCCCCCTGCTCCGCAACACATAAATTTATCCTTATAATCTATACTTTTCGCACCAGTTAATTCAACAATTTCATCTAAAAATTCGGGGGCTTCGTACTCGCCGTGCCAGGGTCGTTTATCACTTGGTTTAACAATATGACAGCCATAATGAACCCCAACTTTAAGATCCTTGAATTTATACTTGATATGGTCTCTCAAATAGTCAATGCCCATGTCTAAATAAAGTGCTTGAACGACATGTTTGGGCTCATAAGTGCCCTTATACACGCGTCCAACTTTAGCAAGAAGTGCATTAACATGTTTTTTTTCTTCGGGATTGTGCTCTAAATCATACCATGCATCGCGAAGTGTGCCATAACATCCATTACACCCCGTTAAAGGACTAACTCCTAATTCTTCCGCAATTGAGATATTACGAGCTGCAATAACGAGCCATGTTGGAATGTGAAACGCGCGAAAAACTCCTGGTGCTGGACAGCATGATGCTCCGGGCATATCTAGAATTTCTGCCCCTAGCTCGTCAAACACATCTCGGATGCTTCTTTCAATCATGGGATATCGATTAGGAATGACGCACCCTAAAAAGAAAGCATATCTCCATTTATATTCTGAATGTTCGCTCATTATTTTTTCTCCTCCTTAGCTTCTTCTTCCGCTATTTTTTCCGCCTCAGCCTTTCTCTGAGCTTTTAATTTAGCCGCATTATCTAACAAATCTCTAAATCCCACCTCATTCATTAATGTTTGGCATTCTTTAACTGCCTCTGGATATGAATGAACGGTTGGTGGCAATGGAGGTAGTCCATATGATTCTCTTAATGCTCTCCATTGTTTATGACCTTCAGGATCATTAGCGGGAACTCCATGTCCTGTAGCATAAAAAATGTCGCTCGCTAATTGGTAGTGAGAATCTAAAATGAAACCCTCTTCGACAGCAATATTCCTAAGTTTAATTATCATGTCTGTAACTGGAATATTTCTAGGACATCTCTCATAGCAATAATAACAAGTTGAACACATCCAAATATCAATATCCTCTAAAACAGACTCATCCCCTGTCAAAGCCTTACGTATCGCAGAGCGTGTTCTATAAGCGGTACGTCGACCTGAAGGACAACCGCCAGTACACGTGCCACAATTAATACAAGCTCTAATCTTTTCTAATCCTGCATCAATGAATTTCTGAGAAATCTTAGTACTTATTCCCTTGTGAACGTCTCGTTTTATATATTTTTCTACATTTTCGCTCATTATAATTTCAAATCGTTATATTAATTTTAATATTGATTTGTTAAAAAAGTACAGAAATTGCTTTTGTATTTGTTTGATCAAACATTATTAATTTAATAATCTTATGAAGGTAAAAGTATATTTTAATAAAAAATTAATTATGTGACTTTTATAATAAATACACATTGAAAAACTAATTGATATAGGATCTGCTATTATATATCAAAAATCTATATAAAATCGACTCAAATGTTTAAGGATATAAAATTAGAAGCATAAGGTAATTTAAAAGAAACTACAAACGAGTTTCTTGAGAACACAAATTTTTTGATAAAAGATAATGAATATGCAGAAATCCTCAGATATTTCTATAGTTGGCAGGTTTTATTTCAAAAATATCTAGAAAAATATTCATCCTTTTTGCATTAGAGGTAATTATCAATTTTATAATAATAAAGAGAGAGTAATCAGAAAATAATGTAACTCGTAGGTTAATAATTCACTTTTATTTCATGACCCTCCGTTATTTTATGATTAAACTCATATTAATAAAATAATGGAATTATTGTTTTTTCTTTATTATAAAGGATAATTTTAAAATAATTATGAACGGAATTATAATCTATTTTTTATTAGGCGGAATTATTTCTATAACCCTTTTTCTAATAATATTTTATCTATTTAAAAAACTCAAAACATATTTTGCAAAAAGATATATTCCCGAATCGGCAACGTCTTTTAAATGTACGGATGGACATATTGTTAGATCAAAGGCAGAGTTGATTATTGATAATTATCTTTATAATTGCAATATATCTCATGAATACGAAAAGGCAATTAAAGTTAATGGAAAGACAATCCTATATGATTGGTATTTACCTGAATTTGAGATTTATATCGAATATTGGGGCTTTTATGGAAAGAATTACATGAAGAGAAAAGAGGAAAAGATAAAACTGTACAAAAAAGGAAAATTAAAATTGATTTCGATTGAAGATATCATGTTTAAAGATATTTATTTTCACCTTGAAGAACTATTAAAGGAGTATGTAAAATTCTTAGATTCCAAAAAACATTGTCCTAATTGCGGAGTTTTATTAGATGACAGATTTTAAATTCATTTTTTCTCTTAAATAAAAGTTTATTTTTTAAGAGTATAAGATAAATTTTTTTATAAAAAATATATATATAAGGTAAAGAATGATATTTTAATTCTAGATGGTTTTTAATTGGCTGATAATCTAAATACAACTAAAGAATGGTTGGAATTAGCTTTTAAAAATAGACAAAAAGTTATCAAATTTTATAAAATTGAAGAATTCGCTGCAACTGTATTCAGGATTCAATTATCCATTGAACAATTACAAAAATCTCTTGTTTTTCTGATAGGATTGAAATTTCGAAAAACTCATGAACCTTCCAAAATATTAGATTTAATCGAAAAGGATGAAAATATTCAAATTGAACAAAAATATATTAATAAGATTAAAAAAATTGCCAAAATATCCAAAGATATAGAAGAACAAGGAACCGCTACTCGTTATGGAGAAATTATTGATGGAAAATTAGTCTCTCCAGATAACAGATATAACAAATCAGAATCACTTAAATATATGAAGGATTTAATGAAAATATTAGTTATATTAAACGATTTATTAGAAAGTATCCCTGATTTTAAAATTCCAATCCAAAGTATTACCAAATATATTAGTGAAATTAAAGAGTTGATAATTGATGAACCAAATTAAGAATATCGATTTATCCTTTATAAAAAAGGAGTATTTTAAAACAAATCTTAATGATTATTTAAAAATAATTTTTACACTTGATTTAAATATTAGAGGAATTTTGCTTTTTGGTTCAGTCGCTATTGGTAAAGCTACTTATAATGATGATTACATAAGCGATATCGATTTAATAATTGTCTGTGATAATCTTCCAAATAATGCCTTGGAAAGAAGGAGAATGATTATCAATTTAACTAAATCAGTAACTTCAGGTATTCAAGATATATGGTGGACTCCAAGAGAGTTGGAAAAAAACGTAGATTCTAAATTTTATTTAATTTTAGATGCGTTTGATGAAGGGATAATTCTTTATGATCCTGAAGGCTTTCTTGAAAAATTAAAGAAAAAGTTGTTTAATGATTTGGAACAGAAAGGTGTAGTTAAAACTGAATATTATTGGCGATGGCCAATAAAAAAATTCGGGGATAAAATTGAATTTTAAAATCTTAATTTTTTTAATTGAATTTAAGTTAATTTATAGTAAAAGTTAGAATTTTAAATGAATTGTTTAGATTAAATTCATGCAATACATTATTTCTCTGGTAATTTCCTCAAAAATTAATTCAACATTATGACCGGTTTTAGAGGAACATTCTAT
>SDNV01000197.1 GCA_004524515.1 Promethearchaeota archaeon | reverse complement strand
TAACGAATCTAACAGCACTCTCTAATTCTTTAAAATTACATTCTTTTTTCATTATAGAGGTTCCAATCGTAGATTTGTAGTCTTTTGCAAAGGTATTTTCAACAAATCGATGCACTAGAGAGGTTTTGCCAACAGCTCCATCTCCTCCCAGTATTAATTTGAACGCGTACTCACCAGATTGAACCTTTACTTTTTGTAATTTTTCAATTTTTCTCTCAATATTTTCTGCGTTACTATCAGAGATGAGTTTAGGAATTACTGGACTGACTGTTCTTCCATCAAAAATACGCGCAATTTTTTCTGCTGTTAAATAAGCGTAGGGAAATACTGGATCTACTCCCGCAATTGCTTTTAGAATGGTGACAAATACGGCTTCGGGACCAGCTTCACAAAAAATGAAACGATATTCCTCGGTATCAAAAGTACCAGTGCCAAAAGAGCCTGAACTAAATTCTTTTGTGATTCTTGTCAATACTGGTTCTACCAAAGCACTTACTCCTCCAACTATTTCTTCATCCACGCTTTCTTCAGCGTTCTTACTTAAAGCATCTATAACGAGACCTTCTCGATTTACAATAAGAGCGGTAACTAAATTTTCACCAATACTTTGTTTATACCATTGGAGGAGAGCTTGTAATTTCTTAGTATCAATAGACATCTATCCACAACCGCCAGTTATTATTTAAATTTTTATATTAACTATATAAATGCATTAAAATTGTTATGATAAAAATATTTTTAGATTCAAAACTTTCCAACTCTTTAACAAATAAGATTTTTAAAATTTAGGTTCCTTAATAGCTTGAACTAAAAAATAAATATGAAGAGATTTTATTCTTAAAAATTTTAAACTTCAGAAATTCGCAGGAGTCGCCAAGCCTGGTCAACGGTGCTAGACCGAGGCTCTAGTCTCATAGGAGTTCGAGGGTTCGAATCCCTCCTCCTGCATTCTTATGTTTTATTTATAACGAAATATGCAATATAATAAATATCAATTTTTTATTTAGAAGAAATCTGATAACTTTTGTTGCTTAATTTTAGGATTATTCGTTAAACTTTCAACATACTGCTCAATTAATTCCATTCGCTGAACTGTATAAGCATCCAAGCTGAAATTTTTACATAAACTGATTGCGCGTGGGATATATTTCTCGATTCCACCTCGATTGACTGTAAGGATAATATTCCCGCCGCATTTTGGACAATTTCCCGCATTCGAGATTGGAGGACGCCGATATTTTTGATTGCACTTCACACATCTAAATTCTTGTATTGCAAATTTTCTAAGGTTGCCAAGGATATCTGGGTTAAAATGAGTGGATAATATTTTCTCTGCAACATTTCGTTCGTCCACAGCCTTAATAATTCTTGCTAAATGGAGTTGAGCATCAATTTTATCATCCATATTCTCATAAGTTTTATAGGATGTAGTTAGAGGACCTTCATTTATATCAGACGTGGGAATATTAAATCCAATATCTTCATACATCTTTCCTTTTTTAAGATGATTATCTACCAAATCCATCAAGGTCTCAATTTTCGATGGATCGCTAAAATTTTGTGTTTCTTCATAAAATTCTTTAGGATATTGGAAAAGAGTATCGATATTATGTGCTTCGGTGTCAATTTCATTTGGATCTAATTTAGTGGAAATAACTAGGGTGGCATCCATTCTACCACCTATTTTACTGGGTAAATAAAATCTTGAGAAATTTAAAAGAGGATCCAAAAGCATCATTATTCCATCTTCGTCCCCATCACAATTTCTACGTTTTGCAGCGTGCCAAAAGGGGTGAGCATAAATAGATCTTACAGGAGAAAAACCAATAATCCTACCAATGATTCCTGCACTAGTATGAGGTGCTAGTCCTACTGCTAAATGACCTAAAAGATCTTGCCTATTGGAAATATTATAAAATCTTTCCATTTCATATATTTTTTCAAGTTCATCATCAATAAAATTTGCGACTTTCATGAAATATTCAGCACAATCATCAGAAAGTAAAATATCTTGAACTTTTAATTCACATATCTGTTCAACGTTTTCTAAATCATTACCTTTATAATCTTTTGTATACCCTAGATGCCTTAATTTATCGATCTGCGTTCCTATTTCCTTAGGTTTAAAATGGGTTAATGGAATATCCGTTGCATCATATCTAATTTCTGCTGTTTTATAAACTAAAAGTTCATTTTTGGCTCTTAAAAGTCCCTTCTCGATTGGTTCAGGAATTTTAAATTGGTTTGTCAGTCCAATGATTCCTTTGAATTTATTTGGTAGACTCATTCCTAAGTTTTTTAATGTCTTATTAATATGCGACTTTAAATTGAATAATGCATCTGATGAGTATCTTAGGGGCTCTCCACATTGTGGACATTTTTCTTCATTCTTAGGAAAATTTTTTTTACATTTTTCACAAACTTTTTGTAAAATAGTATGAGTCCCACAACTTGAACAAATATTAAAAATTGAAATTGTTTTACACTTGGGACAAAGCTTTCGGCAGACATCAATTTTGATTTTCCCTAATTCCATAGCTTTTTCAACTAATCTTGAACTCCCAACTTTATCACTTAGAGGGAATAAAGAATGAATTCCTTTCATGCTTTTTCTCTCTGACTTTTCTGGTCTTCCCATTCGAGTTCCCATGAAATATGGATATTTGCTTTTCATGATAATTGATGAGCAGTGAAAAAAATACTCAAATGGGTTGAGGCTTTCTTTAGAAGTCTCTTTGTTACTGTTATTGAGATTAAATAGAAATATAAGTGTATAATTAATTTCCTTATTAAATAGGATTTTATCCTCTTTTACTTTATGAGGAATGAAGGCTTTTTCGAGCAAAAATTTGATCTCTTTTTCGTTAGGGAGTAAAATTTTATTTTCAGACTTCTGATAAGATTTGATTAGAGAATTTCTTAAATAATCTAATTCTTCAGTTTCGAATTTATCCCAAAAGAAGGTATATTTCGGATGTAATGGAATATTATATTTTAGGGATAGTTCTATTGCTTGCTTAGCCTTAGGAATTTTGGTAAATGGATGTTCAATAAAACCTTTTATTTCCGGATCATTAATTTTTAGATTATTAGCGTTTTCTTGTAAATCTAAAACCCACCATTCTTCCACATAGCCAGAAGGGATTAATTTGTGATTATTTTCAGCAAATTCACCATATCCGAATAAGATATCTCCAAGGAATAGGATTTCTTTTATATTCGGAAAAATTCTTTTTGCGATAGTTCTATTCTTTACTTTTATAACATTCCCATTTTTTAACTTTACTAAAGGGGCCTCAATTGAGTCTACAGGGCAGACGCTTGTACTTTTTCCCGGTCTTTCAATTCTTAACTGAGTGCCAATTGCTATAAAGTCATCTAAAATAGCCATTGTCGCGGGATGGATGCCTGTTGCAGCCAAACCAGTGTTTCTAGACCGTCCATAACGAATTCGGTGCCCACCAATTCTAGAAGGATGGCTAAAAACTGGCCTACCCGCTATTATATCTGAAATGTACTTTGAATTCTGAGTTATTGTCTTATCTTGCTTCTTTTCTTGTTTCTTTTTATCTTCATTTTCTTGATCTTTTTGTCCAATTTTTTTTAATTCAGCAAGCCACTCCCATCCATCCAATTTCATCGTTTTTGCAATTTTTAGAAGTTTTGGAGATTTTGATATAATCCCATCATTTAAAACTAAGCACGCGCCTCCACGGATTTTATTGGTTTCAATTCGAGGTAAATTTCTAAATGCGGATACTTCTTCATCTTCTGTTGAATCTCCATTTATTTCAACGGGTAGATTTTCAACAGTAAATCTGATCTCTGCATTTGAGGAAGGATATTGCAAGTGAACCCGTCTATCATACATTTTAACCTCTTCAAGATATCTACCTATTTCTGCCTCTGTTGCTTCATATTTAGGAATATTTGATTTTCTTCTTACATAATCAGCAATTAAAACACATAATCCTTCTGTGGTTCCTCCAGCGGCCCTGATAGGACCCGCGAAGTAAAGGGATAAATATTTCCTATTTTGTTGATCGGTTCGTATCAAAATTTTTGATATGCCTTCTAATGGAGCGCTTACCACTCCCATGGTTTTAATAGCTAATCCAACTCTTATTGCTCTTTCCACTCGTTCATCCAAAGATTTTATTTGTCCAACTTTTTTATCTAAAATATCAGTTACTACCTGAAAAGCAATCTCATCATCGCTTTTACCGTCTCTTTTTAAATCACGGATTATTTGAGCAACACCTTCAGGACCAACCAATTTTTCAACTCTTCCTGCTAAATCTTTTGCTTGGGGTGATTCAACAAACTTTTCGGGATCAATGCCCTTCTTTCGTGCAATCTCGGCTATTGCATAACATTTATCAACGTTTTGCTGTATTTCTGCAAAGTATTGTTCCAT
>SDNV01000055.1 GCA_004524515.1 Promethearchaeota archaeon | reverse complement strand
TTTGCAAAATTCAATGGTATCTTCAATTATATTATCAGGTAGATTAATTCCTTTTCGGTGAGCGATCATAATAATCTCTTCCATTATTTTTTCTAAAATCGTGCGAGAATCTGGATCATTAATTATCTCTCCCATAGTCTGGTTCGTATGAGCAGATACTAATGCAAATGATGCTACTAAAATATATTTCTTCCAAATAGTTAGGTATGGATTTTCCTCCCAATAAACCTCTATCTCCATCTCCTTAAAAAATTCTAAAATCGCGTGAGAATTGAATTTAGGGAATTTAGGATCTGGTCCGCAATGGAAAAAACCAGGATTCCCTGTTTGAATAATCAAGCCAGGTTTTTCAATATGAGATCCGAGATATACACACGATGGGAGCACAATACATTTTTTCAAATTCTTTCTAATTCTGTCATAAATATCAATCCCATTCATTAGAGGAATAATCACTGTGTTTTCAGCTAATTTATCTTTGATATTGATGATTAAATTATCTAAATCATAGCTTTTTACACAAATAATGCATAAATCTGGTACAGGGAAGTCCTCAATATCATCAGAAGCTAAAGTTGGTTTACAAACCAATTTTTCTCCAGTGGAGATATGCAGTCGTAAACCAATTCTATTAATCTCTTTTAAATGTGATCCTCGAGCTAAAAAATATATCTTATAATTTTCAATTCCGGATTTTGATATTGTTTCAGCAATCCTACCGCCAAAATATCCTCCAACTCCTCCAATCCCGCAAATCCAAATAATTTTAATTTCCATTTTCTTTTATACTATTTTATTTAAAGAAATAACAGTTTTATAGTCAATTTTTATTATTATTATTATAAGATGATTCTTATTAGTGTTATTTATTCTTAAGGTTTTAAAGAAAATCCTTGTCGCTCGAGCGGTTCTTTGATTAATTTATAATAATTTCGAGCAATATATACGATTTGGTTCTGTTTTGACGGATCTAATTTACCATCCTTTAGTAATTCTTCATTGACATGAACTGCCAAGACCTCACCAAAATAAATCGAATGAGTACCGTGCTTTAATTTATCTATAACTTTACATTCTATGTTTATAGGAAATTCTTTAATTAGAGGGACTCTTACTTTCAATCCCTTTTCTTTAGTTAATTTCAGCTCTTCCCATTTATTCACTTTTTTCCCTGTTCTTGTTCCGCAAAAATCTACATTCTGAATATTTTCTGTGCTCGGAACATTTATTACATATTCTCCTAATTTTTCGATTAAAGAAAAGGAGTGTCTTGAGGGTCGAATGGAAATAGACATTATAGGAGGCTCCGATACAACGCGAGCAACCCACGCAAGAGTTAAAAGATTTGCTTGGTCCCATTCACCTACGGATATAACAACAGCTGGTGATACTATGGGGGTTGTTAATTCATCAATTTGAACTTTCATAGGAATAAATTAATATTTCTTAGTAATAAAAATTATGTAGAAAAACCAAATCAATATTTCCAGATTTAAATATAGAAAAAGTTACTTTTTATTATTAAATTCTTCAATTGCTTCGAAAGCCGCAATGATATTCTGTGGTGGTACCTCTGCAAGAATATTGTGCACCGCACTCCATACATATCCCCCGCCCGGAGTAAAAATTTCTAATAAGTTTAGGACATGTTTCTTAACCTCTTCTGGGCTCTTGAAATTAATGACGTTCCGAGTATCTATACCACCGCCCCAAAATGTTAAATCATCTCCAAAATTCTCTTTTAAATATTTGGGATCCATATTTCTAGCACTAATCTGTACAGGATTAAGAATATCTATTCCCGCCTCTATTAAATCGGGTATTATTGGTGCAATGGATCCGCAAGAATGAAAAAATATCTTCATTGAACTGTGTTTCTTAATGAAATCACAGAGTTCTACATGCGTGGGTTTAACTAATTTTCGGTAAATTCTTGGAGAGATGAGTGGCCCCTTATTCTCTCCAAGATCATCCCCTATTCGAATGATGTCTATTACATCCCCTACATAACCGAGAATCACTTTCAAGGATTCAATATTAAATGTCATTAACATATCAAGTAGTTTCTCAACTTTAGAGGGGTATTTTACCGCATCAATTAAAAATTTATCCCACTTTCTAAAAGTCGATGCCAATTCAAAAGTACCAATTCCTAGATTGAGCATGATGGCTTTATCACTATCTTCTTTTAATTTTGTAGCATTGGCCCTTAAAGTTCTCCAAAAATGTCTTTGCCCTATATTACTAAAGGGAGGGTTGGTTACTGCAGTTGATAATACTTTTCGAATCATTTTTTGGAATTCAAAATAATCATCAGGATAACCATGGAGACAAGGATAATAAGTTTGATCAAAAACTAGAGCATCTTTAGTCATTGTACCGAGTACGGTACCATCTGAATGCAGTATATCATAAGAATCATCAGGATTATGTCTTGGCTTAAAAAAATTAGGAAATTGGGCGTCAATACCATTCACATGTACATCATACCAATCCTGATCGGTTGTATTAAATGTTCTTCCAACATCTAACACATCTATTTTAAATAAATCAATGATATTATCTTCTACTTGAGCCAATTGCTGAACAACATCATAAATTCTTGTATGTCCTGTTGTGATGCCTAGATATTTTTTTAGATTATCATAAGCAATGGCATTTATCCCTGTTACTGTAGATGACCCAAGATCAATTGGGACCCTATCAGGTTCTTTATGATTTATACTTGCTAATACTCTTTCCCTTGAATTCAAATTTTTTATACCTTAATTTTAGTTTTAATTTGAAAAAAATCAGCTTTTAAGATATTCTTTTTAATATAAGATTCATTATGAAAATTTCTAATTCTTTTAAAATAAAAACTAATAAAACAGATTAAAAATTAAAAATTTACAATGAAAGATGAGGGATATCAGTCTATTAATGTTAGACGGCATGGATTATTTGCGTTTAGACGCTATAAACAGTGGTGGTACTTCGAAGGTTTAGATCCTACTCAAAATATTTATTATGTATTTTTGGCATTAAAAGTGTTCCCTAAAAGTTATATTTCAATCAAAGTTATCGATTATAAAACCGGAAAACGTTGGACTGAAGATTATCTTACGAATTTTCAAGCAAAACCAGGTAATAAAATTGATGTTTTTGCAAAAGGAAAATGGGGGTTTATGAAATTTTACGGTCAAGCAGAGGATCATTGGATTATCCAAGTAAAAACTAAAGATATTAAAGCGGAATTCAAGCAGCGACCAATAGTGCCTATCCATAGAAATAGACTTTATACTAAATACATTAATTATTTTATTACTCAATTTATAAATAATGAGATGAGTGGCACTTTAATAATTAATGATTTAAATAAGGCGGGAAAATATGAAATTAAAGGATATGGTTATTGCGAACACAATTGGGGCGTACAACCCGGCCATTCCACTACTCATTGGCTCCATTTTTGGTCACCCACCTTAATAGGTATAGTTATGGATTGTCGTTACGATGCGGGGATTGCCCATAATTATAATTTCTTTTGGTATAAGGACAAGGGTTTCTATTTACCTTCACCGTCTAATTTCCATTACGATCCCAATAAGCCAATGGATGAATTTTTAATTCAATCCCCTAATCTGGAGCTAATGGTTCTCCCTATTTATTCTCATTTTACTCGAAAAAAAATTTGGCCAATTTTAAATATTGATTACCAGGAATTACTTTTATATCTTAAAGGGTGGATTTATCATAGAGGAGAGGAAATTAAAATTGATGGGATTGGAAAACTGGATCATAATTTCAATAAGTGGTAGAAATAACCCTTGAGATGAAGAGATGTATGTTATGAATAGTGATTTAAAGGAATTTCAAGTTCTTATAGTAAATCCAAAAAGATGCATGGATTGCGAAACGTGTATGGAAATATGTGCCTTAGTTCATGAATCAGAATATATCCATTTAACTAAAAGGATTATAGGATCACGAAAACGAATAGAATTAGAATGGGCCATTTTTTGCGATTTATGTGCTGAAATGAAAGAGGAATTCATTGAACCTAAACTTGGAGGGAAACCACAATGTATTGAGGCCTGTCCCAATAACGCAATCTTTATTGGGATAATAGAATCTTATAAAAATGAATCTCGAAGGGAAGCCATCAATCGCGTTTTTAATAATACTATTTGATAATTATTAATAAATCAATTTCAATAAAATAACAGATCTAAATATTATAAATCCTATAATAAGAATTATCTTGATTTCGATTAAAATCTTAATTATATAACTGAATATTAGGTATTTAATAAAAAAAAAAATTATAAGGTTCGATAACAATCGTAAAAAGAGATTTTTACTAATTATTATTTACTTCTTATCTTATAACTATACTTTCAATAGAGTTATGATTATTATTAAATTTAAAAGCGGTAATTTCTTTTGCCGCCTCTATTATATGGATTATATACTCGCGGTGCTTTTTCTGTAACAACAACGTTATTAGCTTGTGGTCCTTTCTGTCCTTCTACAACATCGAATTCAACCTTATCATTTTCGTTTAGGGTTGCGTATTCGCCCTTATCCTTTACTAACGCGGAGTAATGAACAAATATATCTTTCCCTTCATCTGAGATTATAAATCCAAAACCTTTCTTGCTATTAAACCATTTTACTGTTCCTTTTACCAAATTTAAAACCAATTTTTTACTTGTTAAAAAATACCCTTTATTTCCAAGAGTATTATGTTATGAAAAGAAAGCAAAGATATTAAGGTTTGACTTTTATGAAAATTTTGTAATTACAATTAAACTTAGAAGTCTAATAATAACTGTCGGGAACGGAACTTTTTTTCGGAAATAAGGTATTGATTATATCCTTTACTTCAAACCTTATCATTGCATCTTTTACAATATAGTTTATTTCTTCAAAACTTCTATCTCCTATGAGTAATTTATTCAGCATTGGACCAGGTACCTGTAGATCGCATGTTCCCTCCTTTGGATATCCTTTTTCTAATTGAATGGCCGCTACTTTTCCATTTGTAAGAATTAACTCAATCGTTTCTTTATAATTACTAATTTTTATATTTTGAGTCAATATTTTAAAAATTGAATTATTAATTCTCTTTTCTAATATAACCTTTATTTTTTCAAAAAATTGTTTTAAATTTGGGATTTTCACTTGCCATCCATAGGTATGGTAGTGAGCGCCTCCAAGGGAAAGAATTTTTCTTCCCAAATCACTATCCTCTCTAGCACATAAATCTAACTTTTCATTCATTTTAGAGTGAGTGATTTCTTTAATAAATTGAAGCATTTTTAAGCATTGTTCATCATTAAGATGAGAGGCTTTAATATCATATGCTAAATTATCGTATGACATTCCAAAAGTGAAAAAAGCCGAGGGGGCTCCCTTATATTCAATAATATAACAAATTGATTTAAATTCATTATACTCATCACTAAAATGCTTAAACACATATAAATCGATGTTGAATTTATTTGATATAAAAAAGTCTTGTTGATAATTTTCATACATTTCCTTGACGAACTCTATATCTTCCAGTTTAGCCTTTCTAATATGTAAATGATTCAATTTTGTAGATGGAATTTTATTTGCTGATAAGCGCATCCTGTCATCTAAGGGCATTGCAAATTCATAGCCTAATTTTCGGTAGTAATAAGGTATTCCTCTGATTACAGATATAAGATATCCTCTCTCAAACATTAGCTGTTCATAAAGGTGATTTAACTCACCGATGAAACCCCTCTCTCTATACTTTTCTAAAGTTCCCACAAATCCCATTTCGCTCACAGGAATAGTAATATCATTAAATTTCCACTTTAAAGGCATTAAACTAATACTAGACACTACTTTATTTGAATCAGTTTCTTCAATATAAAGCCATAAGATTTGATCTTTTCTAGGATGCTCTAAATATATCCTTGAGAGATAATCTCTAACAGGCTCTCCGTGAACTAATACATTTAAATCTAAAATCCTTTGAAAATCGTTTTCATCATCATTTGCAATTTTTATGGTAAATTGTTCATCTATTTTACGTGAAAAGCCTTTTGTAAATTCCATATTGTAAAAAATTGAGTATATGATATTAATTTTCTCTTATTTATGGGAAAAAACCAAGAAAGGAAAATCATTTTAAAATAAGTCGTTTTTTTAAATGATATTTGCCTTTCAGAGAAATTTACTAATTTGTTATTTAAAAAACAAAAGATAAATAAGGAAAACAATATTTTCTTAATAGATTATAATTAAATGTTTCAAATTGGTCGTATATTTTAAATTTTAATTCGCATTTTGCGAATTCCTATGCGAGACATATTTCCGATTTTTAATCACGAGAATTAAGCATTTAACATCAATTTTCGTCTATTTCATAAATCGGGGTTATAATATTAACTAAAATTAAACAAGAGTGAATGATTTATGCCAAAAATGAAGAAAAATCAATATAAAAAAGGTAAGAAAAGATCTGGACCATATGAACAACCAGAAGTTAAGCGCGTTAAAATGCCATATAGAAAGAATGGTGAAATGTTCGCTAGGATTACTGATATATATGGGCAAGAAAGAATGGAAGTATTCTGCGAGGATGGTAAACATCGCATGGGTCGAATAAGAGGCAAAATTAAAAAGCGTGTTTGGATGAGAAAAGGGGATTTAGTTATTATCAATCCCTGGGATTTTGAGACACAGGTTAAAGATCAAAAAGAGCGATGTGAAATCTCATGGCGATATTTTAAGCATGAAATTTCATGGTTAGAACGCAATAATCGCCTCCCAGAAATATTAGATATAAATAGTATACCGTTATAATAGTTTTCTTACTTCTAAATATATAAAATTAAAAAAGAAAGCCCTGAGGGCTCTTTTCTAAAAATATAAAAACATAAATTAATTTATGGGAACTATAATATTTTTTACATTATCCTCCCAAATTAGTAAGTGTTTATCAACATGGTTAAAAACTCAATTCCAGACACCTCAAATATCATTGATAAAAGAGAGTATAGAAAAAGAAGAAAGGCATTATTTAATAAACATAATGATCTTATCCAAAAAATTCTGGATTTACCATTCGACAATAAAATTTCTTGGGGCACAATCGTGGAAGAAAATGCTGAACAATATGCAGATAAAACCGCGATTATGTTTGAAGATACTAAGCTAACCTATAAAGACTTTAATGCTTTAGTAAACCGTTATACTAATTATTTTCTTTCTCTAGGTTTGAAAAAAGGAGATATTGTTGAGGTTTTGTTAACTAATCGAACTGAATTGTTAATAATTATAACTGCGACCAGTAAAATTGGAGCGATAAGCTCACTTATAAATACCTCTTTACAAGGCGAAAGTTTAGCATATAGTATAAATAGGACACCTGGAAAATTCATTATTGTTGGTTCAGAGTTATACAATGCTTTTGCTGAAATTAAGTCTGCTCTAAATTTAGTTGATTTTGAAAAATACTATCTCGTTCAAGATCGTGACATAATTCCTATTCCAGAAGGTTTTATTGAGCTTAGTCAAGTTGTTAACGATATCCCAGATAATAATCCCCCGACTACATCCTCAGTTAAAACTATGGATTCTTTTGCTTATGTATTTACCTCAGGCACTACGGGTTTTCCTAAGGCAGCTATTCGTACCCATTACGGAATGGTTGGTGCTGCTAATAGTTATGGTCTTTTAATGGCAGAAATGACTCATGAAGATATTGTCTATATTCCGCTACCTTTTTTTCATGCCACCGCTCTCTCCGTTGGTTGGCCTGCTGCCTTTGCTGGAGGGGCATCTGTAGCTATAGGACGAAAATTTAGTGTCCGTAATTTTTGGGATGAAATCCGAAAATATGATGCTACGATTTTTACTTACGTTGGAGAAATGTGCAGTTATCTCATGAATCAACCTCCAAATCTAAACGATACAAACCATCGGGTAAGATTGATTATTGGGAATGGACTTCGGCCTGAAATATGGAGAGATTTCAAAAAACGTTTCAACATAAATTTTATTGGAGAATTTTATGGCGCAAGTGAAGTACCGGCCATTTTTGTTAATTTGTTAAATTTTGATTGTACCTTAGGGATGTGTTCTTCACCATATGCTATAGTGAAATATGATTTTCAACAAGAAAAAGCTATAAGAAATGAAAATGGATTTATGGAAAGAGTAAATATTGGAGAAGTTGGGTTGTTATTATTTGAGAGTAAAGGTTCTACAAAATTCCCCGGTTATGTTGATAAAAAAGCTACGGAATCTAAGTTATTTCGAGATGTCTTTACTAAAGGAGATGTTTGGATCAATACAGGAGATTTAATTAGAGAACAAGGCTGTAACCATGCTCAATTTTTTGATCGAATAGGAGATACATTCCGTTGGAAAGGACATAACGTATCAACCACGGAGGTTGAGAAAATATTTAATTCTTATGAACAAATATTAATTTCTTGCGTTTATGGGGTTAAAATTCCTGGTACTGATGGTCGTGCAGGGATGATCTCAATAATTCCAAATACAACTGAAGAAAACTTTGATTTTAAAGCTTTAAGTAAGCATCTTACTAAAAATATGGCCTCCTATGCGATTCCTATATTTTTAAGATTCAGAACAGATTTAGAACAAACTTCTACCCTAAAGCTAAAAAAATCAAAATTGAAAAAAGAAGGATTCGCATTCGACAACGTAAGTGATCATATATATGTAATGTTGCCAAATAATTCTGAGTATACACTTTTAACAAAAGAGATTTATGAAGAAATACAAGATCAGAACATTAAATTCTAAACATCTTATATCCATTATCAAATCTTTATATCATTTCGATTACTAGAGTTCTTGGTATGGTTAATTCAGAATTTTATGAAATTGTGGATGGGGGAGATGTCACAATATCAATCCCAAACACCAGTCTTTTTAGTTTAGGAACCTCTCCGTATTATGCTCATCAACATGGACTCGCGATTGATGTTTATCAACAATTATCACTGGACAATTATCAGGTATTTAGCCCCGTTTCAGGGAGGGTTATAAAAACAAAAGTTATGATTGCTCCAAAGCCAAAATTCAAGGGCGGAATTAACAAGGAATACCTTACTTTAATCTCTAATTCAAGAAATTCAGAAATAATATACAAAATTTTACATATTAAACCCATTTTTAGGGAAGGGGAAAGAATCGAAAAAGGAGATATTATTGGGACTACCATACGGAATGGATATTTTGCATATTGGTCCAGCCCTCATTTACATTTAGAGATAAGAGATCATAATGATGCCATTCGCGCCAGAGGTGGAAAAAATTTTTCACTCTTTTTTGATGAACTCAATCCATTTACAAAACATTCAAAAGAAGATTATTTAAAACAGATTCCTCTTAAAATTCAATCGGTATTTCCAGAGTTTTTGCTTGGTTATCTTCCAGAAAATTTTTATTATAAAATTAATCCCATTTATGGCGTTAAGATAAAGATAAATAGCTTTGATGGTATATTAGACGGAGGTATTCCACAATATAAAAATGGGATAGTAATTTGTCCTCAAAAATTCCATTCAAATTTTTTCAAATCAATTTATTTAAATAGTCATAAAATTGGAACATTAAGTAAATTCCGAGGAAATCTGGGATTCTTTGAGTTTGATGATACAAGATTTCTATTGAATAATGAAAGAGTACGAGGTATATCACTATATTTATCTAAATCTTTGCCAGTATTGAAGATAATACCTTATGACATTAGTACTTTTTCTTTGAAATCGAAATCAATTCAATATTTAAGTATTAATTAGATTAACCTAAATCAATTAATTGATTTATTAAAATTTTACAGAATTTTGGATGAAAAAATTTAAAATTTCTAATTTCTAAAAAACTAAAAATGTTCAAAAAGGGTTGAAATATTAATTTATCACTTAAAAATCATTATAAAAATAAATGACCCAGGAAGATTTATTAAAAAACTTAGAATACTATGAGTTAAGCAAGGTAACCCTCAAAGAGTCAATATTAGCAGATCCAGAAAAATCTATAGAAAAGATAAGTGTTTCTTCTCATTACAATCCAGAATTTTTCTCTTCTGATGTTATTGAGTTATTAGTTTCTCTATTTGAACTAAATCCAGCAAGAATATTTCATATCTTACAAACACTAGCTAGTCAACTAACCGATAAAACTAAGGATCTGATGGATATTTATTACAATCATTTTGATAAATTCCCAAAAGAAGCTATAAATGATTTTTATTATGTAAGCGCTAATCATAGAGAGTTAGTTACTGATGAGTTTGTCCAAATTTTACTTAAAAATATGAAAACAGATCCTTTTAATTGCATTATGATATTTCAACAATGGCTTATGAAACGTCCTGAGCTGATAAATGAGATTATAGTGGAAGCGGTATTAAATAATATTTCAAGTGGGGCCAACCAGGCTTTCTATTTTTTAAGAGATGTTTCTAAAAAGTTTAGTCATTTGACACCCTTGTGCTCTCTTGGCTTATTTGAATGTGTAATCAAGGAACACCATTACTATGTCAAGCGGGAAATGCTTCGGGATATTGTTATTATAGCAGATATGTCTCATATTAAAACTAGTTTAGAGAGAGAATTACAAAAACCATTAAAAAAAGGAACCAAGACTGCCAGAGCACTTATGGCGATTATATTCCGCCAAAAATTTCGATTGCAACAGTCGATTCTTTTGGATGCGCTGGATTTTGCAGCTAATTGGGTAATCCCATGGGATTTTTTTGTAATGCTTCTTGAAATTTCAGATGATAAAAATGTCTCAACTTCCCTAGTTGAAAATTTTTTAGAAGGGATTTATAGATTGGGATTTTTACTTAATCCTAGACAATTTGAAAGAATCATTATTAAAAAGTTAGACCTTTCTGAAGTTGTACAACACAAATTTTCTCGTAAATTCTCTTTTCTAAATCAACCAGAACTTACATCTATTTATAGTAAAGCAAAAGAACTTGCGGATCGTTTAGGGATTAGTTTAGAAATGAAACCTTTAAAAAATTATGAAAATAGAATATGGAATACAGAAGAGGAACTGAAATCTATTCGGGTAATTATAAAACAAGACTCTCATCGAAAACTAGATCAGCTAAAGATACGAGCTTCCAATCTAGAGCATAGATTAAGTTTATGGCAAAAAGGATTATATAATAAAAAGGAAAAAAATCGGTTAATAAAGCAAATAAAGAATTCACTTGCGAATGAAATTTCGCAGATGAGCCTCAATTTAGTAAAAACCATAAAAAACGAGGCAATTGAAGAGAAGCTAAATCTGATATTTGATAAGAAATATAATGTTAACCAAGTTGATGAAAAACTTTATCCTGCTTTATTTTTATTGGAAAAATTAGGTAGAGGGAAAAATTATCTATATCTTCTTCGTCTTATTGAAGATAAACTTGAAGAAAGAGAGCATGATTGGTTATGGACGGAACCTCCTGTGAAATTATGGATTGAAAAGATAATTAAATCGCTCCCAACTGTCAAAATCTCGCATTGGAGATCAAATTTTTCTGTCAAATATACCTATACTGTTGAAAATGCAGCAAATGAAAAAAAAAGAAGAATCTCTTTAGAACTAAAACAAACAGCAACTTTATATAAAAATCTAGAGGTTGATATAGCTCATAATCCGATTTATGAAGATTTGAGAGAAAAGCTGCACGAAATTCCAAATGAAGCAGACCAAACCATCGTACTAGAAATAAAAGAAAATTTAGAAAGAATTCGAAGGATTATGATCACTCCCGATTCTGATTATGAGGGATTAATTGAAATTATGATTGAAACAGACCCCTTTCAATACTTATTTATGGGAGAATATGGTTTTGCTTCATGTTTATCCATGCGGGGTGCTTATTTTTGGAGTGCGGTTTCAAATGCTATTGATATAGATAAAGCAGTTGTGTGGGCAAAAGAATCGGGCGTTAATATTGTTGGTCGTCGTTTAATTGCTCTTACTCCTCGAGGAGTTGTGTCCTATAGAACTTACGCAAACTGTCACGGCTTAACCTTAGACGCTTTTTTTACCGATTTTATTAAACAATATGCTCAATATTGTGGGACTAAATATGTAAAACATGGTAAAGTAGGTCCACTTCTTAGTGATGATTGGTATGATGACCGAAGTATTTGATTTTCAAATCTTAAAAAACCGTTTTTCCTAATATTGCAAAGTGCCGGTATGCATAATTAATTTCCACTCATTCCCAATCTTTGTATATACTTTACAAACTCTTCCCTTCCAATGATTTTTATTTCCATCATTATCAACCCACAAAGTATCAATGTCAACTACTGCAAATGCCCCATCCTTTTCCTTGGAAATCTCAATTTTTTTAATTTCTCTTTTATTATGAACTAGTCTATGACTATTAAACAAATCTAAATAAGCTTTTCTCCAGCGTACATAATTAAATCTGCCAATTTCTAAAACCCAATCCATTGGATCGTGGGATTGAGGTGTTTTAGGCCATGGACACACCATATCTGGATGAAATATTGTTAACAACAGATCAACATTTTGAGTATCCCAGGCTCGGGTCTCTCTATTTACGATTTCTTCTATTTCCTCAGTTATATTTAGCATAAGATCACAATTAAAATGTAAATATGCTGGAAAATAATTCTAAAATTAAAAGATTTGTTTAAATAAATAAAAATAATAATTTGGAAAATGAGCTATTATTTCTTCATTTTCTTTCGATATTGCCTTTTGAAAGCCGTAAAATCGCCTTCTCCTCCTGCTCCTCCCAAAAATTCAGGTAAATGAAACATAGTCTGATATAAATCCATAAAGATTAAAATCATGATAAGGCCTCTAGGATCTAACTTTTTATAAAGATGGGTGACATACTTTGGATTAAATATCGGATTGTCTACGATTATATTTTTCTTGACCGCTTGTATTTTTTCGTAAACCGGCATCCATTTATCACTTCCAGCATGTTCCTCTCCTGCTCCTGGAACCCATTGGATCCCATTTAGAGTAGGAATAGCTAATATGGAGTCTAAATGAACTAACTGTCCAGGACCATCGCAGTGATAAATTGAATAATCCATATGTTCTGTAAGAGTGATGATATCCTCTAGTGCAAATCTTTCAAAATATTTAGGAGAGAGCATATAACTAATGTCACATTGAATCGGATACCAATCTTTGGGAGCCCATACATTTAACCAATTTGTAAATCCATCTCCATAACGATCGATTATTTGACGAAGATCCTTATACACTTTCAACCATTTTTCCACAATAATTGCTCGGCATCTGTCAATTATTTCGGGTTTACGTTTCATAGCAACAATTAAGTCTTTTGGCCCTAAGAATGAAGAAATTATATCAAGAATTCCCCCCAAGTCAGTAAAAGCAATTGCATATTCTTTTCCCGCATGTTTAGCTGCCACTTCGGTAATTTGCAACAAACGACTGTACCATTTGTTATTTTTATTCAATTCCACACTTTCCAGTAGAGGAACTATCTCGTCAATGGATGTAGGTCTACTAAACCACACGGTATTCCCATCAAATTGGGGGTCGATACCAAGAACTGATGCCATTATTCCCGGACCATAATTGGGCCATAACCACGGTATGGTTTCTCCTCCAAAATAAAGAGTTGGAGCTTTTGTTTCAAAATCTTCAATATATCCTTCAATATCGTCCCAATGTTTTGCTAACATCCACATATCAAATACACCTTTGAAATTCGCATCTGGTCGTGGGTATATATAAGAAATACAGGGACGATCGATTATTTCATAATCCCACCATGCTTTTAATCTCTCTTTAGCTTCCTCTATATCTTCTTTATAGGCGTTCATTTCCCCTAATTATCAATTTTTTGTATTTACTTCACAAATTCATATTTTTATTAAAACTTATTTAAAATATAAAAATAGTACATGGATAATAAATAAGTTATAGAAATAATTTTTGGTTAAATATCAATAAATTAAATCAGATTCTGATCCAATGGATACACACCAAAATTTTTACCTGCCTCAATCATCCATTTTATTCGATCTAAGGACATTCCCGGATGGAAATTAGATGACGAAAGCATGAATCCTCCTCCATTGCCCAAAGCTTTAATCGCATTTTTTACGGCTTTTTGAACCTCCTCTTTGGTGGCATCCACTAAAATATGTTTTGTATCAATATTGCCTATTAAACATAATTTATCTCCCACTTGTTTGTTGACATAATATGGATCCACAAAAGGAAGTTCTAAACACTGCAAGGCATCGAAATTAGATTCCACAATGAAATCTAATAGGGTAGTGATATCTCCATCAGTATGTAATATATATTTTCCTCCCCAATCATGAATTTCTTCCGCAACTTGCTGATAACATGGCAATAAATATTTGTCAAAATATTTTGGATTAATCATTGGACCGGAACGAAACGCTATATCCCCTCCTTCCATGAAGATTTTAGCACCAGCATCATTATAGGCTCGAAAAGCGGTTAAAACAAATTCCGTAGTATAATCAAAACGCTCTTTGATGAGTTTTGGATCATTTTTTAATGCTCGAGCAAAGTTATTCATACCCATGCCTTGCCACACAGGGGGGAAGATCGACGCTAAGCTATTTTGAGCTACGATTGTTATTTCACTATTAGATTTTTTACATTTGCGAATTACTCCTTTATAAAATTTTTTGGCGTCCTTATATATATCTTTAAAATCTGGTTTTGGGAAAGCTTCCCAATCTCTTCTGTCCTTAACGCTTCCCCCATAATAATCAGGATATATATTTCCATCAATATTTTTTATTTTGTGCTTTTTTCCGAAAATGTCAGTCATTTCTTCCATGCTTTCAATTATAAAAGGTATATATCCTGCACCAATTGCATCAAATCCAAGTTGAGCTGCCGCAATCGCTGCTTTTGAAAAAACGTTTACTTGAAGATCACTAATAATTCCATTTACCATTTCAACCCAGTTTGGATTTTCCTTAGCTAATTCTTCAACTATTTCAAAGGTAGATCTTTCTTTTTTGCCAAGGATTTTATCTGACAAATTTCCATCTATACCCGGAGTAAATAATGGAATTTTATCGGGTTCTTCTAAATTTAATGCTGCCCAAACTCTTTCAAAACTATTCATATGTATAATTTCACATCCAAATTATTTAAAAGTAATAATGCTTAGTTAATTGTAATAATTTTTTTATCTCTGTAAATATTGTTAATAAACTGATTTTAAAGAAGCAAATTATAAAATGAAAATTTGAATAATTATTTTTTTAAAGACTAAAATCAAATTATGTTTTAAATAAATAGTCCATTGAAATATGTAAATGTATTCAGAAAGAATAAATTCAGTAAAACCCTTTATCGTAATGGAAGTGCTTGCAAGAGCACTTGAAATGGAGCGAAACGGAATTGATATTGTGCATATGGAAATTGGGGAGCCTGATTTTGATACTCCTTCTCGGATAGTAGAGGGGTGTTTTTCAGATATTAAAGACGGTAAGACCCATTACACCCATTCTTTAGGATATTTAGAATTGAGAGAGGCACTTTCAGAATATAAACTTAAATCTAGAAATACATATTTTGATCCCAATACTCAATTTATGATTACAGGAGGCACAAGCCCTGCATTTTTTAATATCTTTTCTACCATATTAAATCCGGGAGATGAAGTAATTATAACTGACCCCGGATACCCCTGTTATGTAAATTTTGTAAGCTTTTTTGGAGCAAAGCCAGTTTTTATTCCTATTTATGAGGAAAAAGAATTTAATTTAGATATAAATCAACTTAAAGAGTCTATTACCCCAAAAACAAAAGCTTTAATTCTAAATAGTCCTTCAAATCCCACAGGGCAAATTATTCCGGGATCAACGTTAAAAGAAATACAGAATATTGTGGTAAAGAACAATTTTTGGGTGATCTCAGATGAGATCTATGCGGAATTAACCTATTATGGAGAAATAGCCCCCTCACTAAGTGATCAAAAATTTAAAGAGGCTCATAATAAACTGATTATTCTTGATGGTTTTAGCAAATACTGGGCAATGACGGGGTGGAGATTAGGATATATTATCGCACCAGAAGAACTAATCCAAAAAATGATGCCGATACAACAGAACTTCGCAATTTGTGCTCCCTCTATTTCTCAAGCAGCAGCAGTTCACGCACTTAAATGTGAAGAAGAAACTCAAGAAATGCTACGGCTTTATAAAGAGCGTCGATATTTTATTGTAAAAAGTTTGAATAAAATGAAAGGAATAAGCTGTTTGGAGCCTAAAGGTGCATTTTATATCTTCGCTAATATAAAAGAGCTCCAAACTTCAAGCATGGATTTTGCCATGAATTTACTTGAAAAAAATCACGTAGCCATCTGTCCCGGAATTTCCTTTGGACCTAATGGAGAGGGGTACGTAAGATTTTCCTATCCCACAGATATAAATAATATTAAAATTGCTATGGACCGTTTAAAAACCTTTATCGATGAGGTTTATTTCTGAAATTATATATAAGATTAAAATGATAAAAAAGTTTCTTATTCTATTCTTGATTTTATATACAGAGCTATAATAAGATTATTTGGTTATCCTTTTCTCTTAATTTTATTAATTATCAAAATATTATAATTTTATTAGCTTCAAAAATAGAAATAATTAACAACTGATTTTTTTTTAGCTTATAAAGTTATGCTGGAGAAAAAAATGGAAAAAAATAAAGATTCATCAAATAAAATAAAAGAGGGTTGGTCAGGACCAGGACGTCGTGATGGGAGTATAAAAATTTTGCAGCCTAAAGATAATGCTTTACATATTGATTTGAATAAGAAAGGCAATTTTGAATGGTGGTATTTTGATGCTCGACTTGAAGGGGGATATACCGCAGTTGGTTTCTTTCGTGCCGCTCATGAGCGATCTGGTAAAACTGCGGTAGAGATCGCGATATATAAGCCTAATGGAAAGAGATTACGAAAATTAGTCTTTTATAAACGTTCTGATATGGCTGTTTCTCGGGAAATACCGGACATTCGGATTGGACGTAACTACTTAAAAGTTGATTTTACAAACAAAGATTTACCTGTTTATGAAGTTTATTTAGATGAAGATCCTTTAGGAATTCACTTGAAATTTGCTGCGAAAGTCCATGGTTGGATGCCTGGAAATGGAAGGACAGAATTTGGTAATAAATATTTCGCGTGGTGTGTACCTCTTCCAAGAGCAGAAGTAGAGGGAACTATTCGCTTTGAGAATAAAACACTTCAAGTAAAAGGAATTGGGTATCACGACCACAATTTCGGGGACATAAACATGGCTAGATATATAGAGTACTGGTATTGGGGGCGCTTATACTCCGAAAACTTTACCTTATGCTATGCTTATATTAAATGCAATAAAAAAATGGATAACTTTCCAATACAAGTAATTATGCTGGCGAAAAATGAAGAAGTAATTCTTAGTACTGGTGAATATGATCTCATACAAGAAAATTTCGAGTATGATAAAAACGCAGCAAATGAGTATCCTAATAAATTGACATTTAAAATCCCTAATGAGCTTGAAACGACACTTGAAGTGCAAGAAATTATTGATTCCGGGAATGTTCTCGAATATTTTGGAATTAATCCTGTAATTGTTTTTATCGTAAAATATCTTTTAAGACTTAGACCTGGTTATTTTAGATTCCATTCTAATTTCGATTTGAAAACAACTTATGAAGGGACCTCATACCAAGAAAAAGGAGATACACTTCACGAAATGGTTAAATTAAGTTAAATCTAAAAAACTACGGCATAGTTTTTCTCTTTTTCTTTAAGATTTATTTCTTTTTTGTTAACTCAGTAAACTCGCCATCCATAATTCGGCCTACATATCGCCTTCCTTTAATTATCCACATTATCTTATGGCCCTCACGCGCCTTTTTACCCCACTCCGATTTCTTTCTGCGATTTTGCTCAATATACCGATAACCAAAAAGATCAAGATATTTTATATCGCTCGAGAATTTTTTAATTGGATATTGAATTTCATCAATCTCAACAATTT
>SDNV01000196.1 GCA_004524515.1 Promethearchaeota archaeon | reverse complement strand
TCAAATTGTCTCGTTTGAATTCTTGTAGATAATTCCATAATTGTGAATTCGTTCTTGAAACGATTCCTAGGTTTTCACATGTAACTTCATAATCATTCAATACTTCTGAAATTGAGATGGATTTTTCTCTTTTTAATTTTAATCCTTTAACAATTGAAAGAAGGAAAACCAGTTTTTGAACACTTAAATAATTTAAAACATCTTGAGTAGAAAAGGGAACCAAATCTTGATTGCCTAATCTTACGCACTCTGCAGATAAATGCCTTAAACCTTTATTTTCAGCAATTTTAACAGATCGCCATATGAGATTTAGTGCGAATCTAATATCTCCGTTTTTATAAACAAGATCGGTTATCATATCTAAAATATCATCAGAAATGGCATTATTAACCATACAAAGCGTTGTTCTGTATTTTAAGATATCAAATGCTTCCTCCCGTGAATAATTCTTAAACCCTATAATATTCCTCTGGAGTGTACTTAAAGTACTTGCATCAAGATTACTTAAACAAGATATATCTCTAACAATACCTATAATTGAAATTCTCTGTTGAACATCTATAGAATCATCATTCAATCTTGTAAGAGAATAAATCAAGTCTTCCCCCTTATTGATCAGATAGCTTAATTCATCAAGAACAATGAGGAGATGAAAATCTTTCTTATTGAGGAGATCTATTATGATATCCAATAAATCTTGAGGAGAATAACCTCTTTTTGGAAATTTGTCGTTTATAGTTCTTATAATTTTTATTAAGACTTTATAGCTGGTTCGTTCCTTTCGGCAGTTAATATGAACGTATTTGATAAATATCCCCCTTTTTATCGAAGCTTCTACAAGCATCTTCCCAAAAAGTTTTACTGTGACGGTTTTTCCTACACCAGTTTTTCCTGTAATTAAAATTTTTCTTGAAGTTGAGTTTGGATTTGTGATTAGAGTAAGAAATAATCGTGATAGTAAATATAATTCTTTTTCTCGATGTGGTAACTTTTCTGGAATATAATTGATATCGAGTAAGCTCTCATCTTTAAATAATGAAGGTTGTTTCAGTAATTCATCAAAATAATCAATCATCTTGGCATTTTCCCACAAAATTTAATATTAGTAGTAAGACGACAAAGGTTTATAAGATAAAACAGAGTCAAAATTTTTTAAATATAATAATTCCTTTAATTTCTAGGAAAAATATCTCTATTACGAAAAAAACATCAATAAGCGTTAAGCTCGGAGATCTATTGCCTTAGAAAGCAATACTGGAATCGAAAGTTTAAATGTCGGATAAATTAGAGTAAGAAATTAAGTTTTAATATATAGATCCTCTAATCTTTTCTTCTTTTCTATATTTTTATATGTAAAGAGAATCCCAAAAATAATCAATGAAGTAATTAATCCAGACACTGATATAAATTGAACTGAATCGAATTCAATTGGGGGATTTAAATTTTCAATTCTTAATTCGATATTTGATGTTTTATTTTCAAGAAATGTGGTGCCGTTAAAAATAAATTGAATTTTGAATTTTGAAAGGTTTTTTTCCAAATCAAGTGAGCTGTATAATAATTTGAAAATTAAACTTCCGGTTATATTTGTTTTAAGGTAAAAACTTGTTCTAAGAGAGGTATTTTGAAATATTTTCACTAAAATTGTTCTATTTGAAAGATAAGTTGGGACTCCATTGAAAAAATAATAATATAGCAATTCAATATAAATTAACCTATCTTTAAGGTCATCTTTCTCACAACGAATAGTGTCAATTAAAATTGGAATTTTAATCACATCTAATTTGTACAAAAAATGAATTGGTTCATATATAGTACTTTCATTTATTATGAAGTTCAAAATATTTTCACCTAGATTTAACTCAGTAAGACTAGATAGATGAAGCGTGATTTTTCCTGTTTCATTTGTAGAAAATTCTTTTAAAAAAGTTGTTTTATTATTGAATTTTATATTGAAATATATTTTTTGATTTATCAAAAGAGAATTATTACCTGTTTCAAAAAAGATTACAGAAAAATTGAGATTTTCTCCAAACATTATTGAATTCTTAAATCCAAATAACTCGCAAGAAAGATCTGACTTCAATATAGTTATATCGATTGCTTCACTTGATGTCGATATTACTTTTTCGCCATCATCATGATAGAGACAGAATTTCACATAAAGTGGAGTCGATTCGTTGATAAACAATAGATTTAAATCTGGAATGTAAATAATCCAACTTTCGCTATTAAATCCCACATTGGAATACTCACAAGAATGCCAAATTAAATCCTCTGAGATATTATATATATTTATTTGAACGAAACAACTTTCTGCTCCGATAGCATAATATAACTCCCATTCTGCGTAAATTTCGATATTTTCATACATATAATAATAATTCTTATTTGTGTATAGAGAGACTCTATTTAAAACAAATCCCGTTATGAATTGTGGGATACAGGAAAAAATAAGAAGTGTATAGAGAATAAACAGAGATTTCAATAGTTTTGACACAATATTCTTATCTTATAAAATTATAAAAAGTCATACAATTCCATAAAAAATTTATTTCATAGAAAATTAATTCATAAAAGATATAAAAGAAATTTGAGTTAAAATAATATGGGAAAAGTAAGGACAATTTTAATAAAAAATGTCTCTAAAGAATTAATCAATAAGTATCCAGATGTTTTTGGAACAGATTTTGATGCTAATAAAAGATTGTTAGATAAATATTTGGAATTTGATTCTAAACATTTAAGAAATCGGATTTCAGGATACATCGTCAATCTATTGAAAATTAAAGAAAAAGAGCCTTAATGCCCTTTATACTATTAGTTGGAGTGTTATTATCATTTCAGATGAAATTAAAAAAATGGCTGACCTTTTAAGAGAAGGTTATACAATGCTAAATCAAGCATGCCCTAATTGTAGGAATCCCATTTTCCGAAGTAGATCTGGTGATATGTTTTGTCCAACATGTAATAAACCTGTTGTCTTTTATGAAAAAAATGTAGATCCCCCTAAAATTGAAAAATCAGAGATTGAAGAAGGGCTTATACATGGTCAAGTTGTTAATAACTTAGGAGCTCTTACCTTTTTATATGGTGTTATTTTAAATAAAATAAAACTAATTGCAGATCACCTTAACGAGGAGACTGAATTAGCTAATTTCAATAGTTATATACGATCTATTCATATGCTCCTTAAAATTTTGCATCAGCTTCAAGATTTAAAAGATTTTAGAAAGTCTTAAATGCTTCCGCCGGGATTCGAACCCGCGTCGCGAGGGTGAGCGCCTCGTATGCTTAGCTCTTATAAATTAATAGAATATTTAAGTTTGGCCGGACTACACTACGGAAGCGTTCAAAAACAAATTTTTTCCCAGTAAATTGTGTTTTTAATAATTTATCAAATTTAATAAAATATTTGATTAGAACTCCATCTTATTTTGGAATTGAAATCTAACAAAAAAATAATTAAAGAATGATTATTCTAATCATTGGTTTTGGAGAAGAACAAGGGTTTAAGTAAATTTACGTAGTGATCTCTTATAGAATATTCTGCAATATTGGTTGCTTCTGAAATTAGTTTCTGCGTAAGAATTGATTTTTGATTTTTTTCTTTAGCTAATAATTTATCTGCTAAGTATATTATTGCTCCTGTTAAGATGAATGGATTTCTTCCCCCTCTGTGCCATCGAGTTAATTTACACAAAATTTCTCTACATTTTTGGGTTAAATTATTCTGAAAATCTTCTTTTGTCCAAATTTTATTTTTTTTGATAATTCTTTCTGATAGCTCCTTATGATTAACAACATCATTTATTAGTCTAATAAGATAATCTTCACTTTGATGCGGTTTAGATTTGTTAATCAAATACTTTTTATATTTCACTCCATCTCTTAAAATTAGTCTAGGGTTTACTCGATGTCCAAAATTTTGAAAAGCTTTTGAAATTTCATTTATAGTTATAGGTGCATTATGAGTTTCTTTTCGAGCAGCATAAAAAATGCAAAAAGCAATTAATGAGATATTATTGATTACTTTTTGTTCATATTTTATTATTTTTTTATAATAATAGGCCGCATTATTTCTAATATTTTTATTCAAGTTTAGATATATTGAAATTTTATTTAATATATTGAAGATTCTATATTCAGTTTCATGATTTTTAATTCTTAAGAACTGAGAATAATTTTTTTTTAATCTCCTAAATAATTTTTGTTCTTGTGGAGGGAGTAACTTACCAAATTTATCTTTTAAATATTTTGAATTCTCATAGTCAATGAAAGTACCCAAACCACCAACAAAACTCGTACGATTACCAACAGCAACGAATTGCTTACTCATATTACCTTTGGAACCCTTATTATTAAAAACAAAAGATGATTCTTTAAAAATTTTATCTACTACAAGGCCACATTCTTTGCAAATCGTTTCAAAGCT
>SDNV01000054.1 GCA_004524515.1 Promethearchaeota archaeon | reverse complement strand
CCCCAAAAGAAATTACCTATCAATTGAAAGATTGTGGAGCGGCAGCCATGATCACGTTAGATTCCTTTTACGAAGAAAAGGTTAGAGAAGCACTTATATCTGGAGAAACTGATCTTAAGATTGTAATTACCACTAGTGCAGCAGATACCTTGGATTTAGAGCCAAGTATGAAAGAACAATTAATAAAAATTGGTAGAATCCCCTCTGGTAAAGTGGAACCTATAGGAGGATTGAAGTACGCTAAATATACTGATATAATCGAAAAATATTCAGGTGATAAAGCTCCTGATGTGAAAATCGAACCTGATGATGTTTTATTACTTCAATATACAGGAGGCACAACAGGTCCTCCAAAAGGGGCTATCTTGACTCATAGAAATTTAATATCGATGATTCAGATTGTGGAGCACTGGTTTGAACCTTCGTCTAATAAAGGTGAAGATGTTTATATTTCAGGATTTCCATTTTTTCATTTAGCAGGTTTGCAATTTTGTTTACAGACAGTATATATGGGTTGTGCTCAAATTTTGGTACCGGACCCTAGAGATACTAATTATATGGTAAGTAAAATGAAAGAATATGAGGGAAAAATTGCCTTAGCATATAATGTCCCGACTCTCTATATGATGCTTGTAAACAATCGAAAATTCAAAAAGCTGGACTTAAATTCTGTTCAAGGTTATATTTCTGGTGCAGCTCCTTTTCCAACGGAAGCAATCAATGAATTTGAAGGAATAGTTGGAAAAGGTAAAGTGGTAGAAGCTTATGGTATGACAGAAGCCTCACCGGGAGTAACAATGAATCCTTATTTAGGGGTGAAAAAAATCGGTACTGTAGGCGTTCCCTTCCCAAATACAGAACTTAAATTAGTAAGTGTGTCAGATCGAACTAAAGAAGTTCCTATTGGGGAAGCAGGCGAAATTGCGATTAGAGGTCCTCAAATCTTTCAAGGATATTGGAATAAGCCTGAGGAAACAAAAAATGCGTTAGTGGATGGATGGTTTTACTCGGGGGATGTGGGTATAATGGATGAGGATGGCTACCTTAAAATAGTGGATCGCACAAAAGATATGATAATTGTTTCGGGTTATAAGGTTTTTAGCGTAGAAGTAGACGATAAAATGAATGAACATCCGGCAATTGAGCTTTGCTCGACCGTTGGAATCCCTGATCCCGATCGTGCAGGTTCGGAAATCGTCAAATTATATGTGCTATTGAAAAAAGGTTATGAAAATACAGAGCAAACAAAAGCAGATATTCTAAAGTTTGCCCAAGATAATTTAGCTAAATATAAAATACCTAAGATAATTGAAATTGTAGATGAAATGCCCCTGACTTCAGTAGGTAAAGTAGATAAAAAATTATTGAGAAAAATGTAATTTTAAAAAAAAATTTTATTTTCTTTTTTAAATTATTTTACTCTTTTTTTAAGTCGATTCATCGATTGATTTGAAAAATTTTTTATAAATACCATAATAAAGTAGTAGAACTAAACCATAATGAATAAAAATACATGGAATAAGCCCCAAAGTCAGAAAAATATAAGCATTAAATAGACCTAAGAAAAATGAATCAATAAGATTTATTATTAATACTCTTAGATTCTTAAATCTAAACCAAATATGGATATGAAATAGGGAGAATATAGCACTTGAGATTAATATTGCCCAAATCACTTCTAATTCAACTTGTTTCAACAAAAATCCCATCAAATAGTATCTGAAAATAAGTTCCTCTATTAACATAATCATTGGTAAAAATATCCAAATAATTTCTTTATTTTCTCCCGTGATTAAAGCTTTAATTACATCTTGCGATTTTAAGGCTTCAAAACTCGTATCATTATAGCCATAATCAACTATTAATATATCCATTAAAATAAATGCTATTAATCCAAAAATCAAAGTGATAAAGACTATAAAATTTAATTCTCTTATAAATAAGTATTCGACATACGTTCCAAATAAAATAGGAATTATTAGAACAACACATAAAATTCCTAAAATTCCATATTTTCTATTCAATTTCATAATTTATAATGTTGATATAGTCATTTATTCCGACATAACCAATAAAAGATTTATATACTTTTTAAATGATTTATTATATATTTACTTCCATTATTTCAAAACAATAAACAAGGGTTGTGAAAATTTATGCAAATTGGATTGACCGAGATTCTACAAGGCAGTTTTAGTCTAATCTTTGTTATAATTTCCGTAATAATCGGACTAAAAATTTTAATTAAATATTTTGAATATAAATCAAATCAGCTTGTTTTTGTTGGATTAACTTGGATTGGATTGTCAACTCCCTGGTGGCCAGATTCAATAAATCTAATTTTGATTCTTACAACGAATTCTATTCTTAGCGTTGAAGCAAATTTTATAATTGGTACCTCAGCAATGCCTTTTTTCCTCTTAATATGGTTAAAGGCGTTTACTGAATTTGCATATAGGGATAAGCAGAAATTAATTTTAATTACTTTCCTATTTGTTGGGATAATCTTCGAGATTATCTTCTTTTATTTCCTCTTTACCCAACCAAATTTTATCGGTACGTTTAAAACCCCTTTTCAAGTGGTATATGGGATTTATATTGAGATTTTTTTAGTAATTTTTTTACTTGTAGTTCTAATAACGGGTATTTTATTCGGTAAAAAAACTTTATCATCTGAAGATCCAGAACTCAAACTAAAGGGGAAATTTCTGATTGTAGCATTTGTTCTTTTCACTTTGGGGGCTTTTATCGATTCTATTATTCCAGAATTATTTATCTTGGCTAGAGTTGTATTAGACATTAGCGCTATATCATTTTATTTTGGTTTTTTGCTACCGGATTGGTTTAAAGAAAGACTTCTATAAAAAACAACTAAACTTCTCTTTTTTTTCTTAGAAATTATAAAAATCACCATGAATTATTAGAAATAGATTAATGGAGGTTATTATATGGATATAGATCAAATTATGCTCGAAATTGAGCACTATCAACCATTAAAAGAAATTCATAAAAAAGCTAAGGATATAGGTAGGTTTTTATTAAACAAATATTTCAGTGAAGTACCATATACTAAAGAGCGGAAAAGATGGGAATTAAGATTTTTTTATGAAAATCTCGAATTTATAACAAAAAAATGGGTTCTAGAAATAATTTGGGAGTTAGAAACCTATAAAGGATCAAATTTTAATGAATTAAAGCGTGCCATCAAAGGAATTTCTTCTCGTGTTTTATCAATTCGTTTAAAAGAGCTGGAAAAAACAGGAATTATCTCTCGAAACGTGCAAAATACTCATCCTCCAAAAGTCTTTTATCAATTGAGCCAAAAAGGGAAAGGATTTGTTGAACTTATGGTAATTCTAATTCTCGATCTTAAATAATGTTAAATATATCCTTATTCTATTGGCTTAAAATTTATAACAGAAACTTAAAACTATAAAAAGATAGTATAAAAAATGTAACTATCTTAAGTTGTAATTACTAATCAATTTATAAATACTATTTTATTAAAATTAAACTAAATATATAATAAAATAACAAAAATTTTAGTTAAGGAATTAAAAATGACTGAAATATACCAAAAATTAGAAAATATAGTTAAGAAAGAATTTATATCCAACAGCCTTATTGTCCGTCATGCATACTCGAGAGTTGTGGACCCTGTTTTACAAGGAATTCCAGATATCGTTATTCGACCTAAAGATGCCAAAGAAATTTCAGAAATTCTTAAAGTTGCCAATGAAGAAAATATTCCAGTTATTCCTCGTGGAGGCGGTGATGACGAATTCGGGGGTAGTAAACCGATTGGAGATGGGGGAATAGTGCTTGATATGAAACGCATGGATAATGTTTTAAAATTGGATGAAGATAATCTAATTGTGACCGTGGAAGCTGGAATTTCATGGGGGAAATTGGACGAATATTTATGCCATTATGGATTATATACGGGTTGCATGGGTCCCGGATCCGGGATGACGGCATCAGTAGGAGGAGGAATCTCTCATCAATCAGTGGGAGGAGGAGGTTGTGCCAAATATGGTGCATGTACAAATCAGTTAGTTTCCTTAGAGGTGGTACTACCAAATGGAGATATTATTGAAACGGGATCCCAAGCGAATAAGTTTTCTAAAATTCCGTTCAATCGGTTTGGAAATGGTCCCGATCTTGCAGGACTTTTTTGTGGTGATAATGGAATTATGGGAGTTAAGACTAAAGTTTCTTTGCAAGTTTTTCCAAGACCGCCATTTGCAGCTTATAAAACATTTTTATTACCCCGTAAAGACAGACAAGTATCGTCCCAGATCATGCTGGATGTTAGACGTAAAGGAATTGATGTGTACGATTTGATGTATATTATGGATCTTATTATGAGAGTGGGATGCGATCAAGGAATGTTTCCGATGTGGGAGCAACTGAAGAAGAAAAGAGGTATAATATTTTATACTGTGGAGGCTAATTCTGAAGCTGAATTACAAGAAAAAGTCAAACAATTGGATACTATCATTTTAGATAACAAATGTGAAGCCCTAGGTCCAGAGATATCTGACGGAAACATTGCAAAATGGCATTATGTGGAACAGGGACATTGGCAATTTTATCATAACTTATGGGGCATGGTACCTGCTCTTGAACCGTTATCTTGTGAGTGTTTTGTCCCCGCAAATATGTATCCAACAATTTTAGATGATATTGATCAATGGGATATGGAGCATGCAAAAGATATGGAAATTTTCACTAAGGTAACTGGAATGCGTCCTATAACAGGAAGCGGACCCATATTTTTAATTGACGGTAATAACGTAGAATTAACCTGTGGTTTTACCAGTTTTCCAAGTTATTATAACGGAGAGAATCATGAAGGCTGGGATGAGTTGAATCTTAAATTATGGAAATCTTTGATGGGAATGCTTACTACAAAATGGGGCGTTCAGTGGTACATGATGGGTGAAATGGCTTCACGAATTATGGCACAACTTGATGCATATTTACCAGATTATTATAAAACTCTTAAAGCTATCAAAAAAGTACTTGATCCTAAAAATATATTAAGTAGAGGTAAATTTGAATTTTGGGGGGATGGAAATAAATGACTGAATTAAAAAATTTGAAAAACGAATGGAAAGCCATAATGTCTTGTATAAGTGTTAGGAAGTTATCCTAAACTGCAAACGGGATGCGGGGATTGTGGGTATTCCATACGACGTGCTGTCGGAAGGTATTTAACTTGTCCGGTAAAAGAATCAAAAGGAGAGGAAGGATTTGAAATTTATTTCTCTCGGGGGAGAATGAACGTACTTAAGAGTATTTTGGAAGGTAAACTTCCGTTAAGTAGGGAATTGGCAGAATTTGTATATCAATGCACTGAATGCGCTAATTGCACTGAAGTATGTCATGAAACGCATAATGAAAATATAATTCTAAACACTTCAAAATGGATAGACCATTATAAAGTGTGGGATGCTCTGAGAAAAGATTTAGTGGAAGCAGGGTTTGCTCCACTAGATAGACATAGAGATTTAGTCGAATATATGAACAATGATGCTATGAAGAATCCTTACGGAGAGGATTTTGCTAAAAAGTTCGAATGGGCTTCAGAATTTTCAAATATAAAAGATAAAGGCGACTTGGTTTTCTTTGCAGGATGCACTATGCCATTACGACAAGCTGATACCCTAAAAAATATGATGAGTATTCTCATCGCTGCGGGAATGGAAATGGCATTATCCAAAGAAGAATGGTGCTGTGGCTCTATTGGAGCTCGTATTGGAGAATATAAATCTGTTGATTCTCTTATGAAGCATAATATTGATATACTACAGAATATGGGTGCTAAAACCGTATTTACGGCTTGTGCAGGATGCTATAGAACTTTAAAGAAAGATTACCCTGAAATATTAGGACAAGAATTACCCTTTGAAGTAAAGCACATAACAGAGGTATTTGTTGAGCTTATGAAGAATAATCAGATTCTGTTTAAACCAGAAGTGTCTGAAAAAATCAAGGTTACCTACCATGATCCATGTCATTTAGGAAGGCATATGGATTTATATGAAATACCAAGAGAACTAATTGCTAAAATACCCGGAGTTGAATTAATTGAAATGAAACGGAATCGTAAACATGCTTGGTGTTGCGGAGCGGGAGGTGGAGTTAAAAGCCAATTCCCAGATTTGGCAAAAGATATATCAAAGGAACGGATTAGAGAAGCGGTCGAATCTGGAGCAGATATACTAACTACCAGTTGTCCATTCTGTATAGGCAATTTTAGAGACGCGTATGAAGAAATGGAACCTGAAATTAAGGAAAAAATTAAAGTTATAGATGTAATCGATTTTATTGCTTCTAAAATCTAAATTTAATTTATTTTTTTTAAAAATATTTTTTTATTAATTTATAAATCAATGATTAAAATGAACCCATTATATCAGAAATTAGAAAGTATAGTATCCAAAAAATACATTTCAAATGATCTTATAGTTCGGCATGCTTATTCGAGGAATGTGGATCCTGTACTTCAGGGAGTCCCCGATATTGTTATAAGACCTAAGGATGCAAAAGAAATTTCAGAAATTCTTAAAGTTGCTAATGAACAAAATATACCCGTTACTCCACGTGGAGGGGGTGATTGTGAATTTGGGGGAAGTAAGCCCATCGGAGATGGGGGTATTGTGCTTGATATGAAACGAATGAATAATATTATACATTTGGATGAGGATAATCTTATAGTGACTGTGGAAGCGGGAATTTCATGGGGGAAATTGAATGAATATCTGTGCCATTATGGACTATATACGGGTTGCATGGGTCCAGGATCTGGCATGACTGCGTCAGTAGGAGGAGGAATATCCCATCATTCTAATGGTGGGGGCGGAAGTGCCAAATATGGACCCTGTTCCAATCAATTGGTTTCATTAGAAGTGGTTTTACCAACGGGGGATATAATTGAAACGGGATCCCAAGCGAACAGGTTTTCTAAATACCCCTTTAATCGATACGGGAATGGACCTGATCTTTCCGGATTATTTTGTGGGGATAACGGGATCATGGGAGTTAAGACTAAGGTATCCTTGCAAGTGTTTCCAAAACCTCCTTTTGCTAATTATAAAACATTTTTAATGCCTCGAAAGTCTGAAATTATTACAGGTAAAATTTTCTCAGAAATACGGCGAAAAGGTATTGAAATTTATGACGCTATGTATATTATGGACCTTATTGTTAAGCTTGGTTGCCAAGAAGGCCTATTTCCTATGTGGGAAAATTTAAAGAAAAAAAAAGCCATATTTTTTTATACTGTACAGGCGAATTCTGAAGCTGAATTAAATGAAAAAGTTAACCAATTAGATAATATAATAGTTACCCGGAACAAATGCGAGTACCTAGGAGACGAGATATCGGACGGAAACATGGCTAAATGGCATTATACTGAACAAGGGCACTGGCAATTTTATCATAACTTATGGGGTATGTTTCCTGCTTTTGAACCATTGACAGCTGAATGCTCTACTACAATTGATAAACTTCCGAAAATTCTGCATGATATAGAACAGTGGGACATGGAAAACACCGCTGATATGAGCAAGATTATGGAAATTACTAAAATGCGTCCCATTTCGGGAAGTGGTCCTATATTATTAGGAAAGGGGCATGAAATCGGATTATCTTGTGGTTTTAATAGTTTTACTAGTTATTATGATGGAAAAGTCCATAAAATAATTGATGAGATTAACTTAAAATTGTGGAAATCTCTACTTGAGAGAGTTACGAAATGGGGGGTTCAATGGTATATGATGGGCGACTTAATGTCCCGAGTTATGGTCGATATAGGGGCTTATCCGGAGGAATATTACAATTTCATGAAATCAATAAAGAAAACTCTTGACCCCAATATGATTTTATCGAGAGGTAAATTTAACTTTTGGAATGAAAAAAAACCCTAAGGTGTATGCAAAATAAATGATGAAATTGTAGTATTTAGAGGAAGTGAGATATTAAAATCTGAAGTTGATATTATTAAAGAAATTGAAGCTGAAGTGGGGGTACAATCTACTTCAAGACAAGACGCCTTTGATATGTTCGTCCCCTTACAATTTATTGCAGAGGATCATCGAGTTAAACATATAACTATGCATAAATATCCTCACTCTACGTTCCCAGAAGCACTTACTAAGCTTCTATTAATCGAGACGATAAATTTTAGTGCTACAAATTTCGATAATGTTCCCGATTCAATTGGTAATCTGGTACATCTTAAGATATTTGCAGTGGATGGGGGCAAACTCTCAGATCTACCTGCATCGTTTAAGAAATTAAAATCTCTACAAACTTTAATGCTTCAAAATAATAAGTTCACTTCTTTTCCGGAAGTAATTACAGAATTAGAATCATTAGAAAATTTGTTTTTATCATCCAATCAACTATCTTCTTTACCAAACACTATTGGAAAACTAAAATCTCTCAAAGATTTAAATTTAAGTTGGAATAACATCCAATTCCTACCCGATTCAATTGGCGAGCTTACATCACTTGAATATTTAACCTTGTCGAAAAACCGGTTGCATGAAATTCCTGAATCCATCGGGAAACTTTTCATGCTTAAAGAAATATGGCTTCATGAAAATAATTTACAATCTCTGCCTGAATCAATTTCTGAGTTAAAAGGTCTTAAAAGTTTACAAATAGAAGGGAATCCGATACATGATAATCCAAACTTAAAAGTGAAGAAAATTTTAGAAACTTTGAGGACTAAGGGTGTTGAGATTAAATAAAGATTTTTTTTAATTTTAGAATGATATAAATAGTTTCTTACTGATATTATATTAAAAAAGAACTTGTCTTACTACTACCGTCATGAGTGAATTATTGAGCAATATTGAGAGAGATTTTATAGTAATCCACATTATTTTTGCAATTATATGTGCCATTCTGCTTTCTCCAATTATTACTTTTTTAATTGGAATTAAATTGTTTATTCTTGTTATTATCTACAATGTAATTGTTCCATTCGCAGGGATATTAAGGAAAAATACTGAGTGGGTAAATCTATGGCTTTTTTCACTCATTCTTAGTGTATTCCAAATATGGCCCGATTGGTTTTTATCCGCACAACTTGAAATTTTAGTTTTCCCTGAAGACGGATTATTTAAGATAGGCACAGTGTCAGGTTACATGCTTTTTTTATGGGCCATCCCCTTTTTTGTAATATTATTCACAGGAAAGAGCTTAAATATGCGTTATTCACAGAAAATTGTTTATTTAATGGTTGCTTTGCTTTCCTTACTGATTTTTGGGATCTCTGAAATGACGATATGGATGATTGGTTCCTGGTATGCCCAGAATGTTACAATGATTGGGCATATGGCAATTTATATTATTATTCCCGAAATTTTGCTTGGCATTTCTATTTATTACTCTTACAATCAAATAAAGGAGAAAAATCAATTATTAAAGGTGCCCGCTGCGTTTATAGTCATGATCTTATATCTTGGGAATGCCGTGTTTTTCTATTTTCTTTTCGAACGAGTATTATTTATACCTTAATTTAGATCATTCTTACATATTCGAAATATATATATTAATTTTAAACGAATATTAATTCAAAATAATAGTATTGATCAATTGATTTTATAATACTAAATATAAAAATATTAAATTCTCTATTAAAAGAACGTTCAAATGATTGATGAGCCCATTTTTGATTTCATTCTTGCTATTTATTCCATAATAATTGCAATTATATTTGGTATTATGTATCGTAAAAGGGGCTCTTTATTTTTATGGGCTTTAGCCTCAATATTAAATGCAATTGCTGCAATCTTTTTTTACTTACGATATTTTGATCCTAGTTATAGGATTGTCTGTAATATCTTCTATTTTTTTGCGGCACTACTTTTTTCAGTTTGGGTATTTAAAGAATACTATAAGCTTTTTATAAATAAAAAAGAGAGCATAGAATCTAATCTTATTTCGAAAAATATGGTATTTTTTTTTACTTTTTCATTAATTATGCTAAACTTTATTCAAGCCGCTTTAATTGTATATCTCTTTATAAATTTGTTAATGTTGTTTAGAATTTATTTAATGAAGAGATCAATTACCACTCTTTTTATGCTTTTAGTTTTGATTTCAGCTATTTTTACATTATTCGTTTCAATTTTAAGTAATATCAATGTTAAAGGCGCTTGGGAGGCATCTGCGGTTATTAAAATAATCTATTATACATCTCTTTTAGCTGCTGGACTTTCTGCTCCAATTGAAGACCGGATGAATAAGTCTGAAAGAAAATATTATGAGGCTTACTATCGAGCAGAATTTTATAAAGATCTCTTTGCGCATGATATTAGTAATATACTTCAAAATATTCAAGCTTCAATGGATCTTTTTACTTTATACTCAGAAAAGCCTAATGAAATAGAAGAGTCAAAAAAACTAATAAATCTTACAAAGCAACAAGTGAAAAGAGGATCAAATTTGATATCAAATGTAAGGAAGCTTTCTGAAATTGAAGAAATCGAAATTCCCATAAAACCAATTGAGATTTGTGAAGTTTTAAAGGATGTTATTGAATATGTAAAGAAAAATTTTGAAGAAAGAAAGCTTGAAATTAAGATAGAATCCATATCTGAAAAAGTGTTTGCTAAAGCTAATGAATTATTGCTGAATGTTTTTGAAAATATTTTGGGTAATGCCGTAAAATATAACAATAATCCATATGTGGAAATATTGATTAAGATATCTAATTTGCCTCTTAATGGGATTGATTATGTTAAAATTGAGTTTTTAGACAATGGGATAGGTATCCCCGATGAAATGAAAGAAAAAGTCTTTGAAAGGGCATTCATGAGGGAAAAAAGCGTAAGTGGGATGGGACTAGGATTATCTCTTGTGAAAAAGATAATAGATAAATATAAGGGAAACATCTGGGTTGAGGATAAGGTTGAGGGAGAATATTCAAAAGGAACTAATTTTATAATAATAATTCCCCAGGTGAAATGAAATAGTTTCAATTCTTATTGTAGAAGATGATCCCTCTCTAAGCCTAATGTATGAAAAAATGCTTAAGTTCTCAGGATATGAAGAAGTTAAAATTGCTAGAAATGGAGAAGAAGCTATTAATTTGTATAAATCATTTTCGGTGAAACCAGATATTATTTTAATGGATCATCGGATGCCCATTAAGAATGGAATTGAAGCTACAAAAGAAATTTTACAAATTGATAATACCTCAAAAATCATTTTTGCAAGTGCTGATCAATCTATTAAAGAAACAGCACTATCTATTGGAGCAATTAGCTTCAAAGAAAAACCATTTAATATGAAAAGATTAATTGAGAATATTCAAAAAGCTTTAAAATAGTTGTAAAATGAAAAATTTTTAAAAAATGGTACTTAAAGTTCACTTCTGATTAATAAAGATAAAAATTAAAATATAAACACCATTTAACATAATCATGGAAAGTATGGAGATATACTTACAACCTACGAAATTTTTCGACTTTCATAAGTCTAAAGTCAAACAAAAAGCTCTAGACATAACTCGTGAATGTGAAACAGAAGAAGAGAAAGCAAAAGCGTTGTTTTACTGGGTAAGAGACACTATCAGGTATAATATGCAATTATTTGTTCCAATTATTGTTAATAACTTTAAAGCTAGCAAAGTAATGCAGAAGCGTCAAGGATTTTGTGTTTCAAAAAGTATATTGTTATCCACCTTAGCCAGAGCTGTTGGAATTCCTGCTCGAATCCATTTAGTAGATTTAATCAATCATTTAGTTTCTCAAAAAGTAATCGATTTCATGAAAGAAAAGATTATGTATTACCATGGGTTCTCAGAACTTTATCTCAATGGCAAATGGATAAAACTTACCCCTTCCTTTGATCAAGAAACTGCTAAAAGGGGTGGTTTTCTACCGATGTGTGAATTTGATGGTGTGAATGATGCCGTATTTCCTCCCTATGATATTAATGGCAGAAAATTCGGCGAATATGTTAGAGACCGCGGAGTGCATGCTGATTTACCCCTCGACGAGATTGATCAGGTTTTTCGAGAAAAATATGAAATGTATAGAATGTTCCTCAATGGTTCTGTAAAGATGGACAATAACGGGAAATTAATCTAAAAATTTCATTTTTATTACTGTTATTTTTATAATAAAAAAATTTTAAACTTCTAATTATTTTTTTTACTCATGGTTGATTTAGACCAATATCTACAACCAACAGAATTTTTGGACTTTAATAGAGATAGAGTTAGAAACAAAGCCCATGAGATTACTAATGGTTTGGAATCAGATAAAGAAAAAGCTATTGCTCTTTTTTATTGGGTAAGAGATAATATTAAATATAATATGTATACGTACAACCCTAAAATTAAGGCGAATCTTAAAGCTTCCGTAACTTTAAGAAGAAAAAATGGTTTTTGTATGTCAAAAGCAGTTCTGTTAACTGCTCTTGCTCGCACAGTTGGTATTCCAGCGCGTATTAGAATGGTAGACATAATAAATCATAAAATTAGTCCCAAAATAATAGCACTGATGAAAACCAATGTATTTCATTGTCATGGGATTAGTGAAATATTAATAAACGGGAAATGGCTGAAATTAACCCCTGTCTTTGATAAAGACACTGCTTTAAAAGCGGGATTTGTACCGCTCATAGAATTTGATGGAAACAATGATGCTCTTTTTGATTCCCATGATAAAGATGGAAATGCTTTTGTGGAGTATGTGGAAGATTATGGTACGTATTCTGAGTTGCCGATCGATCAAATTACTGAAATTTTCACCAAAATGTATCCCGGAATGTTTGAGAGAGACGAGTTTCCTAAAAGACAGGAGTTATAATAATTTTGAGTGGTATAGAACAATATCTTCAGCCTACTGAATTTTTCGACTTTTATAAACCAAAAGTAAAAAATAAAGCTATTCAAATCACCAGAGGCTTAAAAACTGATAAAGAAAAAGCAATGGCTTTATTTTACTGGGTAAGAGATAACATTATTTATAGACAAGGATCGTTTTATTTGACTAAAAGCACGTTTAAAGCTAGTATGAATTTGCGTAGAGGGTATGGTTTTTGTGTGTCCAAAGCTATCTTATTATCCACATTAGCAAGAGTGGTAAAGATTCCCGCTCGAATTCACTTATGTGATATAATTAATCATAAAATACCCCAAAAAGTGATTGATTATATGAAAACTAATGTATTTTATGTTCATGGATATAGTGAATTATATATTAATCAAAAATGGATAAAGTTAACACCCGCTTTTGATAAAGAAAGCTCTAAAAGAGGGAATTATGTGTTAGTGGAATTTGACGGCGAACACGATGCAATGTTTCAGTCTTATGATGAACAGGGAAATCTCTTCGTGGAATATCTTAATGATAGGGGCGTATTTGCAGATGTTCCCTTTGATGAGATTAAAGAAGTGATAATTGAAAAATATAAACCTATGCTCGAAAAGGCTTTTAATAAAATTCAAGCTGATAATAAGAGATTTTAAGCGTTCCATTTTTTATTCGGAATTAATAATTTAGTATCTGTACTACTTGAAATGGTTTTGAATTTTTTTAATTCTATTCTCTAGTTTCTCTAATTGTTTATGGTTGTTTTCTAGATCTTTTTCTCTTTCAAAAATATCTTTAATTTGAAATAAATATTTCAAGGCAATAACATAATCCTTTTTTTTTTCTGATTTGTTTGCTTGATCTATGGCAAAATTTAATTCCACTTCATTGTTAATTTTTACAATCTCAGAGATTTTTAACGAGATTTCAGCTATTTTGATATCCATATTGAATTCTTTAGCATAATTCATTGCTTTTTGATATTCATATAATGCTTCTTGATAGGCTGCATTTTTTTCAGCAATTTCTGCTTTATTTAATGAAGAATTAATTTTGATATTTGCCTCCTCAACATTCAAATCTTGGCATTCGAAAATAATTTCTTCTAAATCCTTCATTTCCATAATATTTCGAATTATATTTTCCCGTTCTTTCTTTTCTTTTAATTCACCCTCTAATTTTTCCCTTTCAAAATCTAATTTCGCTCTTATAATCAAATTTTGGCGTAATAATTGGTAAATATTCCATAATATTTCTTCATGAGAGATCAATCCTAATAATTTTGAGACCATATTTATGAGTAAGGTTATAAAAAAGTATGTATCTTCCTTTAGTAGTTCTTTTGCAGTTTCATATATTGCTTTTTGAATAAGAGAAAGATTGTCAATTACATGCGGTGGGATTTTAGAAGCTAATGTTAGCGGATAGTTCAAAATGATATCAAAAGTTTTTTCTACTAATCCTCTAACTGGATCTAATATGCTTAGATCACCCATTTTTTCAAATTCGACTAATTCATCTTTATAATTTTCTTCAAAATAATTGGTAAAATTTGAGAGCAACTCTTTTAATGAATTTGAAGGTTTTTTATCAAGGATCAAACAAATTTTACATAATTTACCAATGCATAAAAGAAGGTGAAAATTTTTATATTCAAATTCATAATATTTTTTTTCGGGATTAATTCGGTCTAATAATGTTAATTCCTCGGATGAAAATGAAATATTGGCTTGGATAAACCCGGATAATAGAGTTGCATCAATAGGTAAATCGCCTATAGCCATATTAAATGCAGGTAATCCTGCTTTTGTAAGAACAATTAAATGTCTTATCGTTGAGATATCTTGGTATTTTCTCCAAATATGTTTATACAGAATTTCTTTTCGTTTTTGTTGAGATTGTTGTTCTGTAACTTCAATGATATCCATTAAAAAATTAGCTTCATTAAATTTTTTTGATAGACATTCAAAACAATTCTCTGGATATCCAAATTGACAAACCGATTTGTCTACTCCACAATCTAATCCCACAATCAATTTAAAATAAGTCAAATTATCACTCTACATTTAAAATTAAATATTCTTAATACCTAAAAATTGATGATCAGGTTTTTTACAACTAAATCTAATAAAAAAATCTTTATATTTAATTTTAATAGAAATGTTACTTATTTTCCCATTTTTTTTAAAATCAGATAAAAGATTTGTTAAAAAATTGTAAGATTTATTTATTAGATTTAAATTTTTATAATCTTCCCTTTTGAAAATAAATCTAAAAATTATAAAATCTTCTTTTTCTTTCTTAATTATCGCTGAGTATATAGAAAATTCTTTAAAATCATGTAATTAATTAATTTTAATCTAAAAATCTAATAATATATTAGAATATTTAGGGTGCTTAATGTTAAAATATTAATAATATCTGATGGTAAGTATGGAGATCGCGCAATACTTGTCATTAAAAAAAAGTTTCCAGAAGCTGAACTTATTATATTGGAAGAAGAAGATCCTACAATTTTCTTAGATGAAGTTATTCTCAAGAATGATGTAGAACTCGCAATTGAAAATGCGGACTTATTAATTTCATATGTCAGGCATCCAGATGTGGTGATGGAAATATCTTCTCGTGGAAAACCAACTATACTTGCTATAAATCTCGGTCTTGGATTTCTAAATCAAAGTTTAGAATTAAATCCTAAGATTATTATGCCTATTAGTATGTGTAATGCTCTTCCAGATACGGGAATTGATGAAATAGATAGGTATTTTGAGAAATTTGGAAATCCTATTTATAAAATTAAGCTAGAATATACTGAAAATAACGTGCCAATCATTAAAAATGCTGAATTAATAGTAGAGAGTCCTTGCGGGGCTTCGAATGCTAGTATAGATCTTATCTTGGGTAAGGAAGTCACCCCTGATACTTTTAACTTATTTGCAATAAATATTCGTCAAGAATGTCGAGAACCCGTCTCAGTACTTTTATCTCATGATGAAATGAGCGAATCTTCAGCAGTAAAACATTTATTAAACCTTCTTGAAGCTATTGAAAAAGAAGATCCTTCACTTTTTTTGCCTAATACTCCATTAGGAGAGTATGCAGGAAAAAGGCGTGAAGAATTTAAAACTAAAAATTTAAAGCAACTGTTCTAAAAATCGAAGGGAAAAATTAAATAAAATAATTTACTTTTAACCCTAATTCTCTTAAAGGAATTTTGAATTTACCTAATTTTCCTCCATAATTTCCCGCAGAAATTTTTAGAAGACCCTCCATATCAATTATTCCTTCAATAATTTTTAACATTGTTTCCTTAACAGTAGCTATATCTATAGCATTAAAAATTATTTCAGGGATTGCTTCTACGCCTTGAGGAACTTTAAAATCTTCAGAGGGTAATTTCCCTCTTAAGGTAGGACAAAAGGGATGATTTGTGGATGGTCCGATTTCTGGGTATTTCGCATCAGGCGGTACGGGTTTTGATCCGGCGGAACACACATCAAAAGTTGTACAAACATTATCTATTTCAGCAATTATTCTTACCGCTTCTCTTCCCACCCTAATTCCGGAATCTACAGAATCGCAAAAAAGCCATAAATTTCCTCCCATCACTCCAGGACCATAAGAGAGCTCCTCTTCAATGAGGAAGTCATACCCCATCATAATAGGAACATTTATGAGTTTGCGCCCATACCGCTCTAGAATCCATTCATACCCATCTCCACAATGTCCCACATTATCCATCATATTAAATTTCAGTTCAGTCTCTTGTGGATAATAATCAAATACAGCAGTAGTTGGTACCACTAATATTCCTTGCCGCATTCTTCTTCCTAATTGTTCATAAAATTTAGCAGTTGCTTTTTTACCGGTACCTGTCACCCATAACTGAACGATAGCTCCTAATCTTTCATCTATAGTTTCTTGTTCACTTAACCATCTCACTATCCCCCCTTCTGCATCTCCAAACACAGTTGAAGGTAGAGCGGTAAATGCATTAACCGCTCGATTTAAAAATTCCGCATCTTGAGCAGTTACCATCAATTGAACACATAAACCCTCAAATGCTTCACAGTAAGTATCTTCGATTAATGTCATAGATTTATTAGTCTTTAACCATGCATTTAAAAATTGTTAATAAACTGTTAATAGTAATCGAGCTTATCTATATTTCTTAGATATCACCATATTTATTTAGGATCAAATTGATTTTTATATTGAAGTACTTATTAACTCTACATTCTTAAATAACATAGAAATATAATTGATTAATGGTGAATTAAAAATACCTTCTGGAATTTTCCTCTATGAAATAGATCAGTCCTTTGGACCAAATATTATAGCGGATTATTATCTTAGCGATGAAAAAGTAACTCCTGAAGTATTGAAAGAATTTGCAGATAAACACTGTAAGAAAGATCTCTGTGATGCCACAACTAGCAGAGATGAAGTGCGATTTTACTCTAGTGAAATAAATGCAGAATCCATTGGTTTGAAAAATCTCTATCTCGGGTTTATAATCAATGAAGATGAGGATTTAGTGGCATTGAAAAGCCATTTTGAAAAAATTGAGGAAGATATACTTCAAAACTATACCAAAGACAAAAAAAAGATGCAATTAATAATTAAAAACAATCTAAACTCATTTTTAAGCCTATTGGAAAAATTAGAAAATCCAAAACTCATTAAAGAAACAATTAATGAGAAAACAAAAAAAATGCTTGATGAAGGAAAGCTTCAAGAGGCAAGGGAATTAATAAATTTAGGAGAGAAGATACCAGATAAACTTTCTCAAGAAATAAAACTAGCATCAGAATATTATGAAAATATGGTTTTTAAGAAAGCGAAAAAGAGTTATTTGAAAGCAGCAGATTATGCAGAACAAATTCAAGAAACCGAAATAGTAGAATTTTTAAGAAAAAGAGCGGAAAATGTAGCAAATATACCCGATCTTTTGAAAACTCTCGAAGCATTAAATAAAGCCATTAAAAAAGGATTAGACGATGTAGAGTATAAAAAGGAAAATGTATATGAGAGAGTTAAACCTTTGATTGAAAAAAATATAAATCTCTCGAACTCTCTCGAAGATGATGCGTTAGCTGCTATCTTAGGGGATTTAAATAAACATTGTGCTAGAGCGGCTAAATTAGCAGATCAACTAAACAATCTTAATAAAGAAATTATCAATTTATTGAAAAAATTATAATTATTTTATAATAAT
>SDNV01000195.1 GCA_004524515.1 Promethearchaeota archaeon | reverse complement strand
CTCCCCAGTAATAATCGTATGTAGTGTTACATTATTTACTTTAATATATTTTTCTTGAATGCTATTCAATATCTCCATACTTTTCAATCTTTTTCATTAGTTTTAAACAATTTTACTATTTTTTAAAGAAATGAAATGATTGGACTCCTCTTATTTTATAAGTGTTCGAATTATGCATTATCCATCAACCTAAAAAATAATTATCTGAATAAAAAAGAGGGAATGTTAATGAATAATCCAATACCAGAAAGTATTGCTCTCGAAATTTGCGAAAAAGTACGAGAACATAATAAGGATAAAAAGATAAGTTTTGCTCGTATGCAATGTTGGGGATGTATGAAATACTCAAAAAAGAAGAATGATATACATCATCGATGCTTGTTTAACTCCGAAAAAAATGACAATCGCGGATGTCAATTAGTAAACGAAATATTCGATAGAGAATATTAATCTGATTTAAAAGATAAATGAAAATATATTAAAAGTTAAATAAAATAAGCTATATTGGAAAAAAAAAAGAGAAAAACCAGCATGTATGAAATAGTTTAATCTAAGAAACTACGTGCAAAATCCTCATCATAGTCTCTATCCACATCCATTCCTCTTTCAATATCTTCTTGCCTTATGCGATACGCTAAACGAATAGTATTATAGCACTCAAGACAATACCAACCTTTATCGTATGTATTATACTTTACATCGCGGAGAAGACCAAAATTACAGGCGGGGCATGCGACCGTTGAACCGCGCATCTGAGCATCCAATCTGCCCCTTTCATTTGCTAATTCATTATACCTTTTATAGCCCTCTTCTGTGTCGCGGTCTTCATTCTCCATCAAAGCCCTCAGTTCACGCTTCCGATCCATTACAGCTTGATAAATTACTTCTCTCAAATTCTCTCGGATCTTCTTAAGCTTAGGATCCTTCAAAGCTATTACTTTATTGCGGTTCATCATATCTCATTAAACTCTTTTTATATTAAAATATATTGAGGCAGCGAAAATGCTAAAATAAATTGCTATAGCCGTGATCGCATAGAAGCTTGGAAAATAACCCCAGAAAATCTCGCGAATGGATATTTTCCCGTATAAAATCCTCACCTAACCCTTCAATAGTACAAATCAAATAATATAGGTCCGACTTTCTTGAGCCCCTTTATGAGAAAAATGGCACCCAGAAACGTTCATAAGCTTCTTGCCAGTTGTCTTTTAAAAAGGAAGGAAAGATCCTTCTACTTTAAGAAAAATTAATACATTAATAAAATGTCGAGTTTGTCATTGGAGAATCTGGCTGAAACTGAGAGTTTAAATGCGTGAATTTAATCTAGCTAAATAAGAGGGATCGATATTACGGATTATGATTTTACATTTAAAGTAATGTTACTTGGTGAATCGTCATCAGGAAAGGAAAATTTAATTAAACTTTATGTTTCGGGATACTTTAATGAAGATGGAAAACTGACTCGAGGAGTAGATTTCTCTTCTAAGAACATTAATTTTAAAGGAAAGGTAGTTAAGTTACAGTTTTGGGACGTGACAGACGACCAACGCTTTAGATTTTTACTCTCTTCCTATTGTGCAGGTTCTAATGGAGCCTTAGTAATCTTTGATATAGTGAACATTAAAACACTTGATAGATTAACAGAATGGACTCAGACTGTTAGAGAGCGTGCTGGAGATATACCAATCATGCTTATAGGTAATGAGAATATTTTAGGTAAACCTCGCGAAATATCGAGAGCGGAAGGAATCAAGATAGCAGAGAAGTTTAACATTTCGGGATATAGTGAAATTTCCACAGAAACGGGAAAAGGAATTGAAGAAATGTTTCACAATTTTACGGCGTTATTATTCGAAAAAAATAAATATTTATAGGATTAGAGTTTACTTTCAAAAAGAGTTTTTTTACTTTTTTAGTCCAAGTTGGTTTTTATTAATCTTTTGTTTCCCAGCTGCCTTGGAAATAAGTATAATAAATGATATTTTGATTTTTATAGATTATATAAAATTAAATTCAAAAAAAGTCTTTTTACTTATTCAAAATAGTCATTAAAACATAATATAGAATAAAAACAAGTAAAAATGGAACCAATTAGTCTAAGAAACTTCGCGCAAATTCTTCATCATAATCTCGACTCACTTCCATGCCTAGTTCAATATCTTTCAGCCGGAGGTTATATGCGAGACGAATTGTGTTATAGCATTCGAGACAGAACCAACTTTTACTATAGGTATTAAACTTAACATCATGAAGAAGGCCAAAATTACATGTGGGACAGGTGACTGTTGAGCTACTCATCGCACGAGTCAATTCTGATATTTTATGCTCCAACTCACGATATCGCTTCAAGCCATCCATCGTTTCTCGGTCCTCTTTCTTCATTAAAACCCTCAGTTCGCACTTCCTATCCATCACAGATTGATAAATAACTTCTCTCAAATTCTCTCGGATCTTCTTGAGCTTAGGATTCTTCAAAGCAATTACTTTATTGCGGTTCATCATATCTCATTAAACTCTTTTTATATTTAAATGTATTGAGGGAGGGAAAGTGCTAAATCAAATTGCCATAACCGTGATCTCGCAGAAGTTTCTTAAATAGCCCTTGCCTTTTTTAAGGAGGATTGAAGATTGATTACAAGTAGGTTGGGGGTGTTTGTTTTTTATTTTTATTTACCTAGTTGCCTTAAAAATAAGTATAATATATGAAATTTCTGCTTTCAACAGATTATATAAAATTAAATGGAGAAAAATCTTTTTATTTATTCAAAATATTCGTTAAATGATTCCTCAAAATCATCCATACTGTCACTATTAAGTTCTGCGAATTTATAACGTCCTCGAGGAACTTTTTCTTTCTTTTTTACATATCGCTTTAACGCGCTCTCAAAGTCACTTGCGCTCATACTTTTTTCCTCTGCAAACTTTATCTCGCCAAAATACTTCAAATATTCGGGATCGGTTTTACTCATTCGTTTATCACCTTTTTTGGTTTACAATTTTTTTGTTCAAATGTTTGTTTATTAAAATATATTTCTAGTGTTTCTGCATTTAATGGATAGTCGTATATATAAATCTTTTCATACCAAATAAACTATCAAAAAAGGGTAAAAAAATGGGAATCTAGACCCATATTCAAGGAAGTTAAGCAATGATAATCCTACTATTTCCATATTCTATATCAGAATGTCAAGAAAAGTTCAAGAAATGGTGCTTTTCATACATGAAAATTCAACAAATTCATAATCTTGTATAAGATTTTTGAAAGTTAATATTAAATAGTAAGATAAGAAATAATAACAAAAAGCTTGATAAATTATACCTTAGACGTGAGAACTATAGAGATGATTTCAAAATGACAAAAAAAGTTGATAATAGTACGTATTTGAATTATTTATTGCATTCACTCAATGTTGATGATTTAAAGGAAATTTGCCGAGAGTACAATATACGAGGTTATTCACGGTTAAAGAAGTCAGAATTGATAGAATTCATAATTGATTCTCTTGCTGAGGAAGAAATAGCAGATCTCATTAAAGAAAAAGAATTAAGAATTATTGGAGAAGCCATTGATCTTGCGATTAAAAAGATTAATGGCCAAGATAGAGAAACCGTAGAATCTATAAAAATCGTCAATGAAAAAAACCATGAGGTTGAAATCTTGTTTAAAGGATTTAACTGGGAAAATGTGGTTTTTTTAGCTATAAATCCCAGAAATATTGATAATCCTCTCAGAGATTGTGATTGTAGAATAGGGGCAAATATGGGTTTTTGTAGCCATTTTTGGGTGGGATTTATCTTTTCTTTGAAGCAAGGATATTTTAAACTCTCTGATTGGACTTTAACGAATTTACCCGAAGATTTAGAAGAGAAAATAGAATCTATAAAAATTACAACGCCTACTACCAGCGGAGAGAAAAGTTCAGAAGTTAGCCTGATAGATGAAGATTCCCCCAATTATAAACTGCTTCAGCATGATAGAGTTACAATCTATAATGGAGAAATAACAGAAATAGTTAAAAAAGAATCCGATTTTCAAGGTAATATTACAATTTATTACCTTATTACCCTTAAAGATGCGAAAATTGGGCCGCAACTCAAAAAAGCTTCTGATAAAGATGAAGAGGCAATTTTTTCGATTGATAAAGTATTACTCCGGTTAAGTGAGAACGCATTTAATAAAGTAAAAGTTGATGTTGGAGACAAAATCACCTGTAATGGTGGAGTGGATCAAGATAGTTTTTTAGGAGTGATGCTAAAACGGGTAACTTCATTTAAAAAGGTTAAAGCCTAATTAATCGAGATTTTAATTAAAAATTAGTGTAAAATATAACGTATTTTATGCGATAAATAATTAGTAGATACTAAGAACTTGTTTCTTTTTGGTGATGAAATATTAGTTTTAATTACGCAATTTTAACAGATTTTTATCAGCTAACTATGGCTAATGGCTATTTACTCAAAGG
>SDNV01000194.1 GCA_004524515.1 Promethearchaeota archaeon | reverse complement strand
TCTAACTTACCAATCGTTATATCTTCTGCAGAATAACCGTTTAAAACCGTGGAAATATATGCTCTTTTGAGCTTTTCAATAAGCATGTCACTTCTTACATTCAGCTTATAATCAATACTAATTTCAAGAGCCTCATTATATAGATTTGCAGCGATTTGTGAATGCCCGAGAGCTAGAAAATAATCTCCAAGTTCACTAAATACAATGATTGCATCAAGAAAATTTTTTTCTAAATCCATATTTGCGATTTCTTCCATTATCCCCATTGCAGTAGCGCGTTCCTCTCCCTCTATGTACAAAGCAATTGCTTTTCCGATTGCGCACTTTAATCTAAGTTTTTCATCACTATATATATCCGCTAATTCCTCTGTAAAATTGTATTGAAGAATTGCATTTTTATAAAGACCATGAAATAACAAAATTAACGCTTTAAGATAATTTAACGTAAGGCAAGTCTCATTATTATGGATGATAGTTGAGAATAATGCTGCTCTTTCAAGAGAATTAACTGCAACACTTACTCTTCCTAACATTACTAAAAGAAATGCACGTAAAAATTCCATTTTAGATATTTCTGAACAAATTAATTGCTGTACAATTTCAAAGTCTTTAACTGTTTCTAATTTTCCTGCTGCTAATTGTAACAGTGATATTAAAAAGCCGTTTCCCTTTTTTAAATATGATATCGCTTCTGAATTCTCATTCTTTATTATTGCTTCTCGAGCCTTTATTACATATTCTTTAGAAATTTTTAAATTTTCAAGAAAATAAGTAATATTTGAGATTAGTTCTTCCTTGCTAGAAGGTAAATTTTGGTTTTCCATATACATTTCAGCGATCTTTATCTCTTCATTATGTTTAGAAAAACCCACTCCAAATTTTACATCTCTATTATCATTTAAATTGGAATCTTTGGTGAGAATAGAGCTTTCAGTAACCGAAACAGCCCTTTCAATTAGCCATTGGATTTTTTGCTCTGCTGGATAAATTTTTGAGCGTTCAATCATATATGAAAGGGTATAATTCAGGCTTTTTTTCCAGATGCTTTTAAAGTAGTATCTTAATTGCTTATCTGGAATGGTACGTTGGATTTTTAACAAGAAACTAGAGAGTGAAAGAATATTTAATTTGTTTTTAAACAGCAATGATGCATTCTTGGCTAGTTTAAAATCATCAGTAACTAAATGTATGGTAATTTCCTCGTTATTCGCTATTAATCTTTCGCTAAGAACTAACAAAGATAAATCAGGGTCCTGCGCAGGGAATTTTACTTTGAATTCACTTAATTTTGACTTGATCATATCAATTTCTGAAGGAAGTATTTGTTCCACATTAACAAACTCCGACAATCTTTGCCGATAAGTACTAGGCGCTTTAACCTCATTAAATACAACTTCAGAGATGTTATAATTTAGACCTAATTCAATTCCAGCTCTCTCAAGATTCTTCAAGATATCTTTTGCTCTTATAGACAATAAACATATAAAAAAGTTGGCATCAAATACGATAATTTCATTTAGTTTTGACATAATAGTTGAATTAATATATTTTAGACGATTGTAGGAATTAAATTGAGGTCAATGTTTAATATATAATTAATTGGATGTTTATATTATTTTAGCTTAATAAAATATGATTGAGATCAATGAAAACAATTAGTTTAATTGGATATTCTGGTTCTGGTAAAACCTTTTTTATTGAACAAGCAATAAAAAAATTAAAAGATCAACTTAATTTGAATAGCGGAGTCATAAAAAACGTTCACACTCATCCTGTGGATGTTGAAGGAAAAGATTCACATCGTTTTATTGTTAGTGGAGCTGAGTTTGCACTAATTAAAAACAATAAAAAACAAAATGCTCTGTTTTTCAATAAAATTGTTGATTTAGAACTCTTAATTGAATGGATAGAAAAAGGTCCTTTTGAAGTTGATGTTTTATTTATAGAAGGATTTAGGAATCTACAGATCTCTAGTATTTTATGTGTTCAAAATGAAGCAGATATTAAATCTCAAATTTCAAACGAAGTTAAACTAATCTCTGGGTTGATCAGTACAAAAAAGGATTTTACTAAAAAGTATCATGAAATCCCAGTAATAAATATTGAAAATGATTTTCAAATTTTCAAAGGAACATTTCAAATTGAATAAGATATTATTTTTGAAGCCAAATTGGAATTAATTGCTTACAAGCAAATTCAATCTCTTCTATAAGCTCCTCCTCATCACTTGGAATATCCTTCTTGAAAAAAGTCTCAAGAATATGATAAATCTCATCTCTATTCTGTGGATCTTTGATCTTTCTTTGAATTTTTGTAATAAAATCATTTAAAGGAAGTATTATCTGATTGATTAACCATTCTTCTAAGAGCATTGTATCAGAATAGGATTGAAAATTATAGGTGACTACAAATCGAATTATATCTTCAACATTATAAAAATAAGTTTCAGGGATATCTACCTTGAAGGGTTCCAAATCTCTTAATAATTCTTCCTTTTTCATACTAATAACGTAATCAGGCCATACATCGTCAGAAACGTTTAAATCTTGGAATATAAATAACTCTAAAACTCTTAAGGCAATATTCTTTCCTATATATCGGCTCCTAGGATCAATAAAGTTTTTGGATGCTTGATTAGGTGAAATTCGAATGAAGATTTTATCAATCAAGACATATAACATCCGACAGATATGATCTACAAGGTTTTTAAATGAAAATGGCTCATCCCCAAAATCTTCAGCGATAACTTGATTCTCTTTCTCTAAGATTATAGTTAGTTTTGAGTTAAGACTTCTCAAGAAAGTTTTAAAAAAATCATAGTTTATGCCAGTTATATGTCGGTTAAAAATCTTATTGATGATAGAACTCACATCATTTAGTGTAGATAAAATTGAGGCATGATCGACAAATTTTTGCACCTTTAATGCTATTTTTTCATCAATATTGTATTGTTTTTTGAACTCTCGTAATTTATTAGGAAGAAATAATAGATCTCCACTTTCTAAGACATCTAAACCACTCCCGAAATAAAATTTTAGGTAAAGTAAGAATAAGTTAAATTGACTCTTTGAACTGGGCAAATTGTTGGCTTGAAATGTACTATATAAGGTCGAACTCTTATCTAAAAATTCAAAAATCCTTAAAATTGCTTTTTTTTTCGCTTCTGTATAATCAAAATTGATTAAAAATTCTTGTTTAATAATATCATACTTGGAAAAGACAGAATCTTCTACTCGAGAACATACAAAATTAAAGAAATCTAATAGAGGAGAAAAATTTTGGAGCAAATTACATTTTTTATAGAAATAATATAATAAATCAACAAGTTTTTCCTTTGCGGAAGGGTATTCTTGAATCGCTAAATCGTACAATTTTTCTCTCCCTTGGAGCAATTTGTCATAATAGTTTTCAGGAATTCCCTTGAAATGTTTCAAGAAATAATAGAGAAACATCTGATAATAATACTCAAATAAAGAGTCCTTGCTATCTTTTATTACAATTAAAAATTTCAAGAAATGTCTATTTTCATCTTCTTGTATAACCGCGCCATCCAATATGACGTAAAAATTCTCTTTAGTAGCCCGTCTTAAAATCGCTCCTAATATCGATACTATTAGATATAAATATCCGGTAGGACTAGTGATTCCATTGATAATATCACCATAATTTTGGCCAAACTCCTTGAAATTTCTCATTTCCTCTTGGGATAACGCGTAGCGATATTCAAGGAAAAGGTTGTCAATTGATACCTTTTCTTTCTGAATTAATTTTAAAGATGTAGCCTTGAAACCACAAAATTCATTTAAAAAAGTATGAAAATAATCATCAAAATGTAAATAGAAAAAGGTAGTATATGATTTTGCGATAATTCTTTGTTGATTTAGTTTTTTAAACTCGTCCCATTTTGATGCGATTTCAATTTGAAACTTATCTAATTGACTAGTACTATTTAGCAGATTAAATAAACTATTAGAATTTAATTTAAGAGACATGCCTTCAAGTTTTAATTTTTCTCCCATATTTTCTAATATTTCTTGCAAGTTTCTGCTCGCCAGTTATGATCTTAAAGTGTTAAAATAGAAAAATGTTCATTTCCCCGAAGGAGATAAAGTTCATACTATTAAAATATTGTATGAATAAAAATATTAGCTTATCGATATTTTAATATAAAATTTTAAAAAATTTTTAGAATTTCATCTATTTCTGAAAATTGTAACGTTTCAGTTCTATTATTTTTGGTAACTATTTTCAATCCTTCTTTTTTACTTACTAATTTTCCGATAATTTGAGAATAAATATCATTTTTCCTTAAAACCTCAATTAGTTTTTGGGAATCTTCCTCATTTATAGAAATCAGAAGCGAACCAGAAGATATTGTTCCATACGGGTTTAAATTAAAGATTTCACTTAATTTTGCTGGTTCTGGTAATAATTTAACATTATTTTCATAAATCAACGCACCAAGATCAGATGCCATAGCTATTTCAGCAATTCCAGTC
>SDNV01000193.1 GCA_004524515.1 Promethearchaeota archaeon | reverse complement strand
TAAAAAATTACAAAAAGCATAAATAAGAATTATGGTATAAAAAATATATCATAAAAACAAATTATACCATTATAAAATTAATACTTAAGCGAGTTGTTGGGTTCCGATGAAAATTCTGCTATTTGGTCCTCAAAATGCGGGTAAGACGAGTTTAATGAGAACCACCTGCTTAGGATACAATTTCATGAAAGTTGCTAATTTAAAACCAACTAAAGGTATATCCAGAGAGAATTTTATCTTCCGAGGAATAATGGAATTGAATGTGTGGGACGCGGGCGGTCAAGAACGATATTTGGAACGATATTTTTCTGAATCTCAACGAGAATTAATATTCTCGGAGGTTACAACGGCAATTTTTATGGTTGATTCAGCAGTAGTTGATCCCCGAGCAAGAGAAGTCTTTGATAAATTTCTTGATTATATTTTTGAGTTTAGTCCTCATTTAGATAAAGTGTATATTTTATTAAACAAAATTGATTTACCAGATTCTAAAGAGGATGATGTTTTTAAACTATTATCCAACGATTTACCTGATGAAATTCGATATAAACTTGCATTCACCCCTGTTTCAGTAAAAGAAGGAAGCGCCCAACATAGATTAATTGAAATTTTGGATTATGAAATCCAAAAATCAACTCTTTCAATGCAGAAATTGGGTAAAATTCGTTATTTACTTGATCAGCTGAAATTGAGTACTTTATCAGAATATTTATTGTTTAATCAACCGGATGGACTGTTAATTTCATCCACCTTCGGTAAATTTGAAAGCAAACCCTTAGAATTTTTGAAATTTGAGATTGGGACCATTGATTCCAATTTATATATTATCTACGAGAAAATTATGGAATTATTAAGTGTATCAAATGTAAATCCTTTAGCATTATCTTTGCTAGTTTATGAAAGCGATATTTGCTATGTTTTAGTTAAAGAAATAAATGAAAACGCAGTTCTGATGGCTATTACTAAAAACAAGAATGTCGAAGTTTTTTCTGGTGTTATGAATGCCCTTTCTGGAGATGATTTTTCAAACTTAAAGAATTTTTTATCTCAATCAGAGTTTTAAATTAGCTATTAAAACAATTATTAAGCAAAAAAATATAAAAAAATTTTAAAAAAAAATTAATGACTCTTATTTTCTTCTTTTAGGATTCTTTATCCATTAATGCTGTTTTAGTTAAAAGATTTTGATTAGCATGATGAGGTCTTCTTAAGACAGTATCGTTAGACTTTTCAATATTTCTTGCTTCATCACACATTTTTGCTGCATTAGACATCATTTCATGAGCTGCAGCCAATAATGGCATGTATTCTTCTCTCTCTTTTAAGACAAAACAGGCTTTTGAAGTGACTTTAGAAACTGAGGATGCTAGTTCGAATGCAGCAATAGCTTTAGCTCTAGCATATGGATTTGAAAATCCAGCAGCCTCCGTAGCATTATCCGCATCAACAATGATTTGAGGCAGAGTTGGGGTTCTCCCTTCTAACATATCCATTATAACCTTATTCAATTCTTGAGCTATAATACTGAGCGCACCAGTAATAGCAAGAACTTTTAATAAATCCGCATTAAAAATACTCATCTCAATAGCATCTAAAAACGGCCTTCTGGCTCCTATCATCGAGTCACAATTTACTAATATATAACCCATACCTTTCTCCGTTATTTCTTCGACAGCTTTTTTTGCGGGTGCATCCGAAATTATAATTGTAGGGATGTTTCCCGCCATATCTCTAGCAGCTTTAGGACCTTTAAGGGCCGCATTAGGTGATGACATTATAATTAATTCAGGTTCCCATTTGAGTAAATCTTTCATAGTTTCCGTACACATTTCAGGAGGATGCATTTTTGCTCCAGAGGTTACTTCATAAACGTTAATCCTTGTAGCTTCAGCCCTTTCATCCATCAAAAAAGCTAGCAAAAGAGATGATCCAATGGTTCCATTTTTTAAAATACCAATTTTTAATACTTTTTCTTCACTCATTTTAATTTCACTATTTTTATTTTTTTTTTAAAATTATAAATTTTTATTTCTTCTATTTAATTTTGCACTATTTTTATTTTTTTTTTAAAATTTTATATAAAATGAAATCATTAAAATTAGTAATAACTGAAAATCTAAAAAAAAGAGTTGTATGAAAATGGAATTAAATGGAATTCCCATTGAGGAAACTTTCTGCGAGGCGTTCGGAGGATTCTTTGCCCGAGTTTTGGTCACAGCAATAAATGAAAATTGGGCTAAAATTGCCGGACAAATAGCAACAGGCTATGGCACTTCTACGATTCACTGTGATGCTGAAGCTGCAATTGATGTTTTAGTGCCAGCAGATCAAACACCAGATAAACGACCTGGTGTGGTTTTAATGTTTTTTATTTCAGATAAAAAGAAAGCGGGTAATATTGTAATGAACCGGTTGGGACAATGTGTTTTAACCTGCCCGACTACAGCATGTTATGATGCATTAAAGGGTTCACTATCCCCAGAAAAAGAATTTGAAATAAAAGTGGGAGAGAATCTTAGATATTTTGGTGATGGTTTTGAACAAAAGGAAGGAAATATATGGAACATTCCTGTCATGGATGGGATTTTTAAGTGTCAGAACATGATGAAAGTTGGAAAGGGAATTGCGGGAGGCAATTTTTTGATAATCGGTAAAGATCAAGAATCTACATTAAAGGCTGCCGAAGCATCTATTGATGCCATTAAAAATATAGAAAATGTGATTGCAGCTTTTCCGGGAGGGATAGCTAGATCCGGTTCTAAGGTGGGATCAAAATATAGCTTTCTCGGAGCTTCTACGAACGATGCATACTGTCCTACTTTAAAAGCTAAATCTGCCAACTCAGCTCTTAAAGAGGGGGATAATTGTGTCTATGAAGTTATCCTTGATGGCGCAACTGAAGATGCCATAAAAACAGCAATGAAATTAGGGATTGAAGCGGCAGTCAAAATCCCTGGTGTGAATAGAATCTCAGCTGGGAATTATGGGGGAAAATTAGGTCAATATCAATACCATCTAAAAAATGTACTAGGATTGTAGATATAAAAAAAGCGATTTAAAAAAATTTTTTATTTATTTCTTTATTATAATTTTCTTTTTATTTTTCGCTTAGGAGTAGGTTTACTGGGTTCTACTTCTTCTGGTTCTTCTTTTTTCTGTTTCTCGACAGTTTTTGATTTGGTTGGAACTTCTTTTTCTTTAACAACTTTCGGCTTTTTTTTAGCTGGAATTTTCTCTTCTTCAGCTTGATATTTTAATTTTTTCAAGCGAAAACCAACTGCTAAACCTGCAACTAATCCTAAAACCGAACCTATTATGAGTGTAATCCAGGGTAGAAAGTCTGATAAAATATCCGGTACAACAGTAATTTGTTGAGGTCCTGTATCAAAATCGTCATCAAGATCTGTTGTCTCACCATCAATATCGGTTACAGATACATACACCGTCCACGTTCCGGGTGATAAATCTTCAGTTCTTATAATAATTTCAAGATCGTCCTCATATTCACGAGAAACTTCATATTCATCTACCTCATCACTACTAGCATCTTCCATTATAAGCTCTACAGTAACATAAGCTAATCCTTCGAAATCATCTACGTCAAATTCAAATTTTAACTCATCTCCATAGTTCACGGATATTGGGTCATCAGTATCAATATCATTAATTTTATATCCATCAATATCAGGAAGGTTGTTTTTAATGGTTATTTTTTTAAGACCCGTTCCCTTCCCATTATTCTCATCAATAGCTTCAAATTCTACTTCATATACTCCTTTTGGACTACTTCCACTTATAGTAAAATTACCAACAAATAAACCATTTCCACTATGAAATAATGACGGAAAATTTTCAGAATTTCGATTCGGATCTATTAATCTCATATTTACATCAATAAAAGAAGGATTTGATTCAGAGTCATTGACCCTTACAGAAACATCACATCTTTCTCCTCTAAATACAGAAGTTGGATTAAATTGAATTGTATTCTCATACACAATTGGCTTTGAATTATTTACATAAAAGCCCCAATAATCAACATTCCAAGTGGCCCAGTCATCCTCAGTCATATTAACAATAACATAATAGAGTCTATTTAGTTTATCAAATTCTCCATCAATTAGAAAATTTACTTGGAATGGGTTCGAATCAAATAATTTCAGTTGATATTGTGTTGAAATTTCAGTACTATTCACAACAGACACTTCCCATTGAAACTTTTCCGAACTATCTATTAGGATATCAGCTAATACATAATTATTTCTAACATATTCACTCTTATTAAAGCTAACCATACTGTTTGATCTTATTGTAAAGTTTGTAAAAGTATCTCCTGTATTTAACTTAGCCCCTGTAGAATTTAATACCTCAAAATTTATTCTCTGAAGTCCTAATGGAGCGTATCCCTCTGGTTTGTAGGTATAAGTAAAATTGTTATCTGTCCCCGGAATATATGACATATTAAAACTTAGAGTAGAACTGTTTGTAAGATAAATATT